>JARYME010000120.1 GCA_029907315.1 Armatimonadota bacterium
CGCGTTGGTTTGGTCCCTTAGGCAGCAGAAAGCACACGTAACCTTCGCCATAGGCACCCGAGGTGGCAAAGGGAAGCGCGGCAAAGCCAAGGAGCACCTGGAAAGCCTGCGAAGCAGACATCAGCTCGACGCAGCGCGGGTCTTGGGCGGAGTGGAAGTGGTGCTGTTTGATTATCCGGACAAAAACCTCTCCAGTCACGTAGCGCGATTCGCGTCCGACCTGAGCCGACTCATCGCGCAGAAGAAGCCCGATCTCGTCCTGGCGTGGGATCCTGAGCACATTTACAACCCACATCCCGACCACCAAGCCGCCGCCCGCGCTGCAGTAACCGCTCTGGAATCAACCCCATGCGCTGTCTGCTACTATGGCACGACGCAGCCCAACCTGTGGTTGGGATTCAGTGAAGACGTCTTTAGAATCAAACTCAAAGCTATTCGAGCACATCGCACCGAAGTTCCCTGGTTTTTCTATCCGCTTGCCAAACGTTTTTTGGCAAAGAAAGATGGGGCAGAAGGCGCAAAAATAGGATCCCGATATGCCGAAACCTACAGATACCCCGCTGACAAGTAAAGCGAAAAGCCCGGCGCTTGAAGCGCCGGGCTTCTAGTCTCAGCATCCTCACCCTAACTTATATCGATCAAGACTGCTCCAAGTACTCCCTGAGCTTCTTGCTCCTTTGCGGATGGCGCAACTTCTTAAGCGCCTTGGCTTCGATCTGTCGGATCCGTTCACGCGTCACCTTGAAGTGCCGACCCACTTCCTCGAGAGTCCTCGAGTAGCCGTCATCCAAACCGAAGCGCATTCGAAGCACATCTCGCTCTCGAGGCGTCAGTTTGTTCAAGGTCTCCTCGATTTTCTCCCGCAAGATGGCAACCGATGCCGCCTCAGCAGGCGACTCCGCCTCTTGATCCTCAATGAAGTCGCCCAGGTGACTGTCTTCCTCCTCGCCTATGGGCGTCTCCAGGCTGAGCGGCTCAGGCGCTATCCGTATTATCTCGCTCACACGCTCCGGCGGCACATTCATAGCCTCCGCCAACTCTTCCAAAGTCGGCTCTCGGCCGAGCTCTTGTACAAGCTGGCTGGAGGTCTTGACCAACTTGTTTATGGTCTCGACCATGTGCACCGGTATTCGAATTGTTCTACCTTGGTCGGCTATCGCACGCGTAATCGCCTGCCTGATCCACCACGTCGCATAAGTGCTGAACTTGTAACCCTTGCGATAGTCGAACTTCTCAACCGCACGGATCAGGCCTATGTTGCCTTCCTGAATCAGATCAGGAAAACTCATACCGCGGCCGGAGTAGCGCTTAGCGATACTCACGACCAGCCTAAGGTTTGCCTCCGTGAGTACGTTTTTAGCCTCCTCGTCGCCTGCCTCAATTCGCTTGGCAAGCGCGATCTCCTCCTCCATCGTCAGCAGCGGAGTCTTGCCGATTTCACGGAGCCACATCCGGATCGAATCGTCCAGAGGCATCCCTTCCATTTCGGCCAGATCGGCGTCCGCTGCCTCGAGCTCCCTTGCCGCTTCGTCCTCGTCGAGCTCATCGAAACCTTCATGCTCCGGCAGGTGCTCGACCACGCGGATCCCTTCGTCGGCGAACGTCTGAAAAATGTCGTCGATCTGGTCCGCCGTCAGATCCTCGTGGCTCAGTGTGTCATTGATCTGATCGTAGGTCAGAACTCCGCTGCGCTTTCCCTCTTCTATTAGCTTTTGGAGTCTGTCGTTCCCAGTCACTTCCACGGTCACCTAACTCATCTCCTTTAGACGGTTGAAACCTTCCTTGACACTCAATCTTAGTGCTCTCGAATTCGCCAGCTTGAGCCTGGACATTGCGCTGAGGCTCTCGCCTTGCCCAACCACCGCAATCACTCCAAGCGGTGCATCAGGCCCGGCTTCACCCGTCGGATTCGGAGTCCCTCGCTGAATTGTCGACGCCAATACCTTTAAGTTCCCTAACCAGTCTCCAATACTCCTCAAACTCTTCGTCGCCCTTCTTGATAACACCTTCCTGAAACTTTCGGGCGAGGGCACGCATTCGCGCGTGCCGCAGCTTCTTTTTTTCGCGTTCTATTGCCCGAACCACCTCCTCAAAGGGATGATTCAGTTCGGACTCATCAAAACCTATGGTCAGGTCGGTCAGCAGATCGCCCGCGGGCGTCCCCGCGAGCTGAGTCGTCAAGGACTCCGGTTTAATTTTTCCCAGCTCAACAAACTGACTATACAAAGCCTCGGCAAGCTGCCGAGTCGACTCACCAGTAAAATCCTTCGCCGGAAGCACTTCAAAAACCTTGCCCGCTTCGACTTTCTCAGCAATAATCGTACCCAAAACGATTTTTTCCAGCCTCTCCAGTAAATTCGGTTTCGCAGCCCGCTGCTGAGAAGAGTCTTCGCGGACCCGGCTTGCCTCGCCGGTTCTGGAAAGACGACGTCTTAAGAGCTCCACCTCGGACCTTATGTCGTCTTCCGCTCGCGTTGTGCCCGTGCTGAAGTTCGGATGGTATTTCGCAAGATACTTGATCAGCCTTTCGCGCTCAACAGCGCTTTCTACTTCAGCCAGCACTGCAGCCGCCGACCTCAGCGCGGCGGTCTTTCCTTCGTCGGTTCGCAGATCATGCCCTGCGAGAGCAAGCTTGACCTTGTAGTCGATGACCGGCAGGGCTTTCTCAACCATACTCGCAAACCTGCTCCGGTCACCCCGCCGCAAAAGGCTGTCCGGGTCTTCGCCTTTCGGCATAACCAATATACGCACATTGAAGCCCGCGCGTTCAAAAAACGATGAACTCCTCAGCGCGGCCGCCATTCCAGCAGAGTCCGCATCAAAAGCCAATATTGCGTTCCTTGAAAACCGCGCCAGTATATTTACGTGATCCTCCGTCAGCGCAGTGCCCATTGTCGCGACGGTGTTCTCAAACCCGGCCTCCTGTGCCGCAATCGCATCCATATAGCCTTCAACAACAATAACCCTATCCTGCTCCACAATAGCGCGTCGCGCAAAGTTGAGGCCGTAAAGCGTTTTGTTCTTTGCAAAAACCAGACTCTCCGGCGAATTGATATATTTTGCAGAATCACCGCCCAGAGTGCGTCCGCCGAAGCCAACTACCCGCTCAGAAGTATCAAATATCGGAAAGATCAGGCGGTCACGAAATCGATCGTAGTAGCCTTCTGAACCGCCTCTTGCAATAACCAAACCCGCTTTCGCAGCATCAGAAAGCGAAATCTGTTTTCGACTCAGGTATTCTGTCAGCGCATCCCACGAGTCAGGCGCATATCCAAGCTTGTATTTCCCAACCGCCGACTCACCTATCCCGCGCTCTGCCAAATACGCCCTAGCCTTCTCGGAGCGCAGCAGCATCTCCTGAAAGAACTCACACGCAACCGCATTTATGCGAAGGATTTTCTCCTTCTCCGACTGCGCTCGACCCGCTCGGCCCGTGCGCTCGATGCTCACCCCCGCCTTTCGAGCCAGCCACTCAAGCGCCTCAGAAAAAGTCATATTGTCTCGTTTCTGAACGTACGAGAATATGTCACCGCCTGCTCCGCATCCGAAGCATTTCCAGATCTGCCGTTCTGGATTGACATGAAAGGACGGCGTTTTCTCGCTGTGAAACGGGCAAAGCCCTTTCAAATTGCGTCCACTTTTGCGGAGGGCGACGTCCTGCGAGACCAGATCGACTATGTCGATGCGTCGGCGAACTTCCTCAACCGCGTCGGTAAATGCAGCCACTTCCTACACCTGCAACGAGTTTGTAGCTTGTGCTTCGACGCGCACTCGCAGAGAGCCTGCCTTTGTCCGGTCACTGCCAAGCCGGACTTTACTGAGTCTCTCCGACGCTCTCTCGGACTTCCTCCTGAACAAGGGCAATTGTGATGCCAACTACTCTCTTGTTCAGGAACGTAAACAACGTGCGGTTTTTGTTGATGTAGCTGACTCTCAGAAACCTGCCGACATATTTGTGTGGCTCGTCCGGAAATCCCATCACCCAAAGAACCAGCTTGTATGTATCCCCAAGCTGGAGGCCGGTTCGCGTCTTCGAAAGCGCCCACGGACCTTGTCCGCCCACGGTAATCTGGGTGACAACGCCATCAGTGATAATGAACTCAAGCGTTATGCCGTTGGGCAAGTCGTAAGTCCACGTTACTTCCTCCTGCCGAAGAACGCGCGTAACCTTTCCTGTCGTAGGCTGTCCGGGAGCCCCTGTAGTTGGCGCCTGCGGCGCAAGTGTTGGTGCCATCGGTTCAGCAAAAGACGGTAGCGCCGGATACGATGAACCCATCCTTCCCAAGCCCAGTGTCGAAGTCAGAGGTGACAGAAGAGTTGGCAGTGTTGTCGTACCTCCCCCTGGTGGAGGTATATACTCAAGGCCTGACGGCGTCGGCTGCGCCTGCGCAGTCTCCGCCTCACCGGTCGCAGTGCCTACGGTAATGCGCGTAGGATTACCCCACTTGGCAAGAATCTGCGCTGCCGGCCGCCCAAGACGTATCCCCGCCAACGTCGTCTCAGGAACCGACGATCTGTAGAAAACTCGCCCCTTTGTCACAAGCGATCCGCTGATGATGTTCGCGGGAACATACAGTTTCCTCAGACCAGAAGCGTAGGCCGACGATTTCACGAACACCCGCGGTTTCTGCTTGGCGGGCGCCGCCCATCCAATCGCACACACAGACGCCAACATAAGGACTGACGAGATCGCCAGAAACTTCTTCCAATAGTGCTTCATCCGACTTGACTCCTTCGCGCAAATCGCGCAAACACAACAGTTTTTATACGCCCTCCAGACCGGAAATCCTTCCTAAAGAGTTACGAAATCGTAACCCTTCGCCCGCAACTCATCTATGACACGCGGTAGTGCCTGCAGTGTGACTCTATCCAAGTTGTGCATCAGGAGGATCGCTCCCGGTTTAGCAGAAGCAATCGCGTATCTAATTACTCTCTCCGCGGTTGTCCCCTCAACCTTCGAACAATTGGCCGAAAACAACACTACTTTCAACCCGAATTTGCGAGCGGCCGACTTCACCCGTTCTCCGAAATGTGCACCCGGCGGCCTTATCGCTCTCATCTCGCGGCCGGTTATGTCGCGCACCGCAGCCTGACACCCGAAGATTTCCTTCTCAATAGCAAGCGGCGGCAGATACTCAAGAGCCGAATGCGAATAAGTATGATTACCCAGAGCGTGCCCTTCCTCGCAAATGCGCTTCAGTATCTCCGGATATCTTTCACACTGTTTCCCAACAACAAAAAACGTCGCCTTTACGCCCTTGGATTTCAGCACATCAAGCAGCAGGGCCGTTTCAGGTTTAGGACCGTCGTCAAATGTAAGCGCCACAGCTTTCCTTGCACCACCCAGACTGCTAATAACGTCCCCAGAACAGCCGCGCCTATACAGCTCGCCCAGCCTCCGGGAAGCGTCTTTGTAACTCGGGTCTGCGGCCACGACGCGCTCCAGCGCCGCCTTCTCCATCTCCGTATTTGCTCCACGCCGAGCACACACAGAGAGATGATAGTTTATAGCGGCAGACGAGGGTTTCAGCATCATCAGGGACCACAGGCGATCCCACACGAGCTTAACCTGTTCCTCACCCCCCGTATCCCGGGAGGTGGTCTTCGGATTGTCAACGTTCACGAGTACGGACTTTTCACTTACAACCGCACCCAGCTCGTCCAAACCCACTATCTTCACGGAGTGCGGACCGTTGGTCCAGCGCGTCGTGTCCCAAATACACTCGAAAGGCGGCCGGTTGGTAACACCTAATAGCTTGTCGTCGACACTGAATGTGACCATTCTGATCAAGCGCGCGTTCCTCAAATCTGCACGCAGCTTGATCTTGCCTTTGACGGTCTTCACAGCCTGCGCCGGCGCAACGATGTCCCTTGCCGAAGAAGGTATCTTCTCGCCAGTTAAGGCGACAGGCCGCTCGACCAGAAATGTCATCGTACACCCAGGGCGTTCGCCGTAGCCCTGGCGCGCTGCTGCGGACTGCAAACGCAGCCAAATCTCAGCAGCTTCGTCGTAGTTGCCGTCCTTCATCAGTCCAAGCGCGCAAAGAGCCAATCCCGCTTCGTCCATCGGTCTGTCCGCAGCCTCTTTTTCGAACCCTTTCTCTGGTATCAGCCCTGCGCGCACAGCTCTTACGTACTCCAGAGTAGATCTAAAGTCTCGACCCGCCGCCAACGACTGAGCTTCCCGGAAGCAGTTCTCAGCCTCTTCATAGGAACGCTCAGCCAAAAACACGATGCCGCGCCCGTAAAGCGCAAGAGCACAGCCTGGGTCTATCCTCAGAGCAGTTTCGAACTCCGACACAGCCTGCTCACGCCTACCTCCGATGAGCAGGGCATACCCCAGGGCCACGTGCAATGGCGCATCGTCTGGACGCTCCTCCAACACCTGGCGCAGATACCCCAAAGCCTCATTTGCACAGCCTCTCTCAAGGGCATCCAGCGCATCCGCCATACATGCAACCGATTCTGTGTAGTCACCGGTTGCTGCCGACGCAAACACAAGCACCCACACGACAGCCCACACCAGACGCCTCACGCAAAGCATCGCCGCTCGCGTCATCATAAATCCAAGAAACGACCTTACTAAACTCCTGATACAGCCTAATTGCTTAGACAACTGTTTCTTGGTAAGACGACAATCGGCACCGGTTGGTTCTAGTCTCATTAATCCAGATCAGCACACAGCCGCTACCAGACGCGGCAGACCGGCTGCGCCGCGCAGCCGGCCCTTAACCAAACAACAACTTCCAGAGAGTACTTGGTTCCGTCGAAATCCTACAGCACCGGCAAGTACCTTCGGAGCTCGTACTCGGTGACCTGGATTCTGAACTCGTCCCACTCTTTCTTCTTGTTCCAAACGAATCTTTGGAACGCGTGCTCGCCCAGGGTCTCCCGAACTAGTTCGCTTTGCTCAGTTATGGCTATCGCTTCGCCAAGACTTGGGGGAAGGCTCTCGATCCCTCGAGCTTTCCGCTCCTCCTCAGTAAGCTCGTACAGATTCTCGGTCATCTCCGGAGGCAGCTCGTATTTTTCCTCTATGCCTCTTAGCCCGGAAGCAAGCATAACCGCAAACGCCAGGTATGGATTGCAGGCGGGATCTGGATTGCGGAGCTCTACCCTAGTGGCTGACTCCTTACCGGGCTTGTACAGTGGCACTCGCACGAGCGCCGATCTGTTCCTCTGCGACCACGCTATGTATACTGGCGCTTCGAATCCCGGCACCAGGCGCTTATAAGAATTGACCCACTGTGCCAATATCGCACACGTCTCCTTCGCGTGCTTAAGAAGACCCGCAATGTAGTACTTGGCTATGGGCGACAAGTGCGCAGGGTCGTCTGGGTCAAAAAACGCATTCTTGTCGCCCACAAAAAGCGACTGATGTGTATGCATGCCACTTCCGTTTTGCCCGAAAATCGGCTTGGGCATAAACGTGGCGTAAACACCGTTCTGATGGGCTATCTCCTTGACGACAAGCCGATATGTCATAGCCGCGTCTGCCATGGTCAGGGCGTCTGCGTAGCGAAGGTCTATTTCGTGTTGGCTGTAGGCTACCTCGTGGTGGCTGTACTCAACCGGTATGCCCATTTCCTTCAGCACAAGGATGGTCTCCCTTCGGAGCTCCGAAGCTACATCCAAAGGTGTGAGATCAAAGTAGCCGCCGTAGTCCAAAACTTCTGTCGAGGGAGACGAGTCCTTGAAGTAGAAGTACTCCAGCTCCGGCCCCACATAAAACGTATAGCCCTTATCCGCCGCCTTCTTCAGCATGCGCTTCAGAATATAGCGCGGATCGCCAGGATACGGCTCGCCGTCGGGTGTGAGAATGTCGCAGAACATCTTGGCTACCGGCTTATCTTTGGATCTCCAGGGCAGGAGGGTAAAGGTGGCGGGATCCGGCATGGCGATCATGTCCGACTCCTGAATATCCTGATAACCGGTAATCGAGGAGCCGTCGAACCCCATTCCTTCGTCAAGAGCCCCCTCAAGTTCCTCAACCGTAATGGCGAAGCTTTTCATAGTACCGAGTATGTCCGTGAACCACAACCGGATGAACTCGACACCCTTTTCTTTACACTCTTTCAGAACCCACTCTTTGCCTTTATCAGACACTGCTCTCGACCTCCGTTCACGCAAAAATTTGATACAGACTTGCGCGCCGCCGCAAGCGCACACAATGCCATTCTGCTCCAGGCCTGTTTCCAGAATGTTTCCTAGTCTTTAACCATGTGTGTCGCTCGCGCAGCCGGGATTTGCAGTTGCTTCGGATGACCGAGGTCCAAGTTGGAGCAATTCAGGGGACAAACTTATAACCCACTCCGTGCACCGTTTGGATCAGATCTTCATGTCGAGGACCCAGCTTACCACGTAGTCGTCGAATGTGAACATCAACTGTGCGCAGTCCGCCGAAATACTCGTAACCCCATACGTGATTCAGGAGCGCTTGCCTGGTATAGACGCGGCCCGGATGCGAAGCAAGAAACCGCAACAGCTCGAACTCCTTGAAAGTGAGTGTCAACTGTCGTCCGTCCACGGAAACCTCGAAGCTCTCTAGGTCAATCACTAGTCCACGAGCTTCGATCACTTTGCCTTTCCTAGACAGTTGTCCGCGCGAAAGCAGGCGCGTAAGCCGAATTGCAAGCTCCTCAGTTTCGAAGGGATAAAAAATGAAATCGCTTACGTATGCCGAGTAAAGCTCCTGCGTGTGGTCTCGGTCCGCTACTGCCAACCTTGGCGCTTCACAGGCTTGCTCATAAGGCGACAGCAGTCTTTTTAGCTGCTCCAAAAGCCCGCCACCTCCGCGGATATCCAACACGACGGCTTCGGGACTCCCCTTGGCAAGCGCATCAGCAAGCGACTCCTCGTCCCACGCCACCGCGACAAAGTGATTGAGCCCGCATACGGCAGCGGCTATGGCGGCAAGTGTGCGTTCGTCGCTCCCTATCACGAGTACTCTAGCCATACAACACCGTCTAGACCAAACCCATTCGCACAGCAGTCGGCAAATTATAACATGCGCGCACACTTGCCGCTCTATACTAGGCAGAGACGTGCACCGGTACGTTAAAAAACGGAGGCCACCGCACGGCTGCCCCCGTCGACAGGCAAACGCAGCAGAAATGCACTATCTATTGCATCTCACGCTGCCGTCTTGGCTTCAAACTTTGGATTGTAGTGCTCACACTTGTAAGATGGGGAGTTCTCGTCCGGGTTCTCAGCATCCGACATGTAGACCATATACCCGGTCTTTTCGCACTTCTGGTACGTTTGGTCGTAGTAGCCGCAGTCCAAGCACCGGCGCAGCACAGTCCAGCAAACGCTGCACCGCAAACTCCCGATAAGCTCGATCCTGCCGCACAATGGGCAGTGAATGTAAACTTCTCGGAAGCCACGGTCTGTCTGCGCCAGCGCCTCGCGCATGCTCTTATTGAACCTCATTATTTGGTCCGCCAGGTCGGCTGTGGCGCTGAGCATTTGGTTCATCTGAGTAGTGGTCAGAAACTGTGCTACCCGTTCGTCCAGCAGATCAATCACCGCAGAGCACGCCTTCTGCAAACTCTTCAAATGCGCCTCCGCAGTC
>JARYME010000121.1 GCA_029907315.1 Armatimonadota bacterium
CTGAATGGGTAGCTATCAGTTTACTCCAGGCGTAATACTCACTGGCTGCTTGCTTCTGTCGCTGGCTGCGCTGTCGATATATGTTTCCAGGGTCTATTTACCGGCCAGGATAAAAGCAGCCTACCTGAAATCGATTACTGTGTTGGCAGCGGCAGTTGAAACCAGGGATTCAGGTACGCTCGGACACGCACAGAGAGTGGCTGAGCTTACGACGGAAACAGCACGACGGTTGGGCTTGCAGGGCCACGATCTTGAACGCATCCAATACGCTGCCCTGATCATGGACATGGGCAAAGCGCGAGTACCACATGCCTTGCTCAACAAGAAAGACCCCCTGACACCTGAAGAGTGGGAGGTGCTCAAGAGTCACCCGAAGCTGAGCGCCGAAATGATTGGGGCCGTTCCGTTTCTGGCTGACCTGACGGACATAGTTTTGCATCACCACGAATTGTGGGATGGCAGCGGCTATCCCGATGGCCTGGCGGGAGAGCAGATACCGCTTGCCTCTCGAATTCTGTGCGTCGCTGCAGACTACGATGCAATGATTTCCGAGAGACCCTACCACGTACGTCCGCTTTCGCCTGATGAGGCGGCTCAGCAAATTCGTCTGGGTTCCGGTACAAGGTATGATCCACGTGTGGTGGAGGTTTTCCTGGAGGTTGTCGGAACCGGACAGGCAGCTGAGCCACAGTCCGTTGCTGCTTAGAACCGGACTGTTGTCGTGACGCCTGCGGAAGGAGTATTTTTCGACTCGTGATACCCGAGCTTATACTCATTGCTCTATTAGTGGGCTGGATTTCTGGTGGCAAGTTCTGGCGGCTTGCAGAGGCGAAGATTCGTCACGTCTGGTTGATTTTTGTCCCGCTAGGGCTTTATCTCATTTCCTGGGTGCCGCCGCTGGTCAAATCCCACCTGTTTTTAGGTGTTAGTGCCATTGTCGAAAAGCTGGCTCTAGTTGCAGTGGCGCTTTTTAATCTTCGACTGCGCGGTGTCAAGCTGATACTGTTTGGACTTGTGCTCAACACTGTAGCACTTTCTGTGAACGGCGGCATGATGCCGGCAAGCGAGAGTGCTTTGGCGACGGCGTTCGGTCCTGATTACGTCGAACATGCCCGTCGCGCTGTGCACGTGCGCAGTGCGATAATGGACACCACCACAGAGTTGGGTTTCCTGTGCGACATAATTGCTGCAAAGCGGCCATTTGTGCTTGTCCCAGCGGTGTATAGTGTCGGCGACCTTGTTATGTCCGTAGGCATTTTCATATGCATCATCGCGATTATGAGAACTCCTCTTCCCTCTGAACTGAACCGAAAACAAGATGACAGCACTGCGTGCGAGAAACTATGACTTGCGCACTCGCCGAGACGTAATACTTGCCTTTGTCCTGCTTGTGTCCTCGGCTCTCCTCCGCTTTTGGGGTTTGAAGTGGGGGCTTCCCAACGAACTGCACGATTATTCTTACCACCCTGACGAATTCCTGACAGTGGGCACAGCTTTAGCAATCGCTTTTCTGGGACGAGTCTGGAATCCCGGCTTTTACAATTATCCTTCGCTGTATCCCTACATGTGCGCGGTCGTCTTGGCCTTTATGGGAGCATTTGTGGGCGAGTTGTCTTCAGCATCTGCTTACCTGAGCGCTCGAATCATATCTGCGGCAATTGGGACAGCTGCGGTCCTGGCTGTGTTTTGGGCTGGTTCTGCTTTGTACGACAAGCGGATAGGTCTTCTTGCCGGAACAATTCTCTGCGTAGCTCCCCTGCACGTGCAGCATTCACATTTTGCGGCGGTTGACGTCCCGAGCACGTTGTTTGTTGCACTTGCGTTGGGATTCTCCGCTCGTATATTGCGCCAGCGCAGGATTCAGGATTATCTTCTGGCCGGGAGTGCGGCTGGTCTTGCTGCGGGCACGAAGTACAATGCTGGGCTCGTATTGCTGTCGCCGATCGCAGCGCACCTTTTGCAGTCGGACCAGCGCAAAGACGGATCGATGTCTTGGGAATTGCTTGGTATGCTGCTGTGCGCTGTGGTAGCGTTTCTTGTCTCGACGCCCGGGTCCGTGTCAGACACCAGTGCGTTCGTTCACGGCGTGCTATACGAGCTACGCCACTCGGCAAGCGGTCACGGGTTAGTATTTGCCGGTACTGGCAGCGGTTTTGTATACACTTTCCGGCATTCGATCATTCCGGGGCTGGGCATTATTCTAGCTTGCCTGTTCTTTATATCTATCATCGCTGTCCTGGCAGTTCGAGACAGACCAGGTCTTACCTTGGCGGCGTTCGTGATTCCTTATTATGGTGCGGTTTCGATGTCGCAAGTCCGGTTTGCGAGATACATTCTACCCATTTTGCCGGCGGTTGCTATCTTGATTGCGTGGACAGCATTCGACCGATGGCGCAAACTCTGTAACATTGAGACCGTGGATTGGTTGATCAGAATGAGTTTGCGAGCTTTGTGTTTGGTCGGTATAGTTGTGGCACTTGTTGCTTCGGCGTCTCTGAATGTTGCGCAGTCCGGTTCTGATCCGCGCGATGAGGCAGCCCGCTGGGTTTTTGCCCATATACCCAAGGGCTCAATAATTGGTGTAGTGGATTGGCCCTGGTTCTACTCACCACCTTATACTAGAGCAGTGGGTTTCGGCACATTGCCTCAGCGGCAGGAATCAACAAGAAAGACGCCGTATCAAATTGTAGTGTTGGTGTCACGATCGGATATTTGGCGACCACTGCCCCGATGGGTGGTGATGTCGGACTATGAGATCGAGGACGCGCTCAGGCTGGCGGATTGCCGTACGTTGTCGGGAGAACAGCGAAGGCGGGTAGCGCTTATCAACCGAGCAGTAAGTGTGGTGCGGAGAAACTACCGCTGCCGTGCAGTATTTGGTGGTTCCGGAGGTTTGGTCGATTGGCAGAAGTTGCCTCACGATATGCGGTATACGAACCCGCGCATAACTATTTACGAGCTGCGTAAGTAAAGATGGACATAAATATTGCAATTCAGCAGTTTCTCGACTGGTTGGCAGTAGAGCGCGGACTGTCTGATCATACGATTGCCTCGTACTCTAAGGACCTAGTACAGTTTGCAGAATTTGCTTCCAAACACAATGTGGCGGATGCCTCGCGCATTGATGAGGAATTGGTCAAAAGTTTCCTGTCGCAGCTGAAACGCAACCGTTATGCCGCAACAAGCGTGGCTCGAAAGCTTTCGGCTATTAGAAGCTTCCTGAAGTTCCTGACAGCTGAGCGCATAGTCGGGAGAAATCCTCTTGCTCTTGTCACATTCTCAAGGCCTGCCCGTCGATTGCCCAAATCGCTTGACGTGGACGAGGTAGCAAGACTGCTGCATGCGCCGGACGTGCATACAGACCTTGGATTGCGCGACAGGGCCATGTTGGAAACCCTGTACGCGACTGGGTTGCGGGTCTCAGAGCTCATTTCGCTGAGGGTAAGCGATGTCAACCTAGATGCTGGTTTTGTGCGCTGCGTAGGCAAAGGAGGCAAGGAACGTCTAGTGCCGCTTGGAGAAGTTGCTGGTGGGTTCATAGCTTTGTACACTTCGGAGGTTCGAGAGCGTCTGGCTGGCGGTAGAAGTACCGAGTATCTCTTTCTGACCACTCAGGGAAGACCTATGTCGCGTGTGATGTTTTGGAAAATCATCAAGAAATATGCTCGTGCTGCCGGCATTACCAAAGAGATCACGCCACATACACTGCGCCACTCGTTTGCTACGCACCTCTTGGAGAGAGGTGCAGACCTTCGAAGCCTCCAGGAAATGCTGGGCCATGCCAACATAGCGACCACGCAGATCTACACCCACGTATCACGTGACCACTTGAGAGAGGTGTATCGTGAAACGCACCCTCGGGCGTGATCCTGAGCCCACCGGAGGTACCAACAGTCTCTCGCTTTTCAAACGAGCGGTGGTTATAGTTCTGGATTCACTCGGCGTTGGAGAACTGCCAGATGCGGGGTTTTATGGAGATGAAGGCTCCAATACACTGCTGCACACTGCTGAGGCAGTTGGCGGTCTAAACCTGCCGAATCTGGCACATCTGGGGTTGGGAAACATCATCTCGGTGCCTGGTGTCGATGCTTGCCCATCGCCCAAGGCGCACTACGGCAAGATGGCGGAAAAATCCGCTGGCAAGGACACAACGGTTGGTCACTGGGAACTTATGGGCGTTATCACTGAGAATCCCTTCCCAACGTATCCAAACGGGTTCCCGCCGGATCTGATAGCGGAGTTCGAAAACCGCATAGGTCGAAAAACTCTCGGCAACAGGCCCGCTTCAGGCACGGAAATCATCAACGAACTGGGTGAGCGTCATATTGAGACCGGCTTTCCCATTGTCTACACTTCGGCAGACAGCGTGTTTCAGATAGCTTGTCACGAAGAAGTGGTGCCTGTCGAGGAGTTGTACAGGATGTGCATGATTGCCAGAGAACTCCTAGTTCCACCTCACAACGTCCAGAGAGTCATAGCACGGCCGTTTGTCGGCAAGCCCGGCGCATTTGTTCGTACTGAGCGCCGGAAAGATTTCTCATTACAGCCTCCGTCGGATACACTGCTGGATTTGGTCAGTAGAGCGGGGCGAGACGTAGTAGGGATTGGCAAAATTGAGGATATTTTCGCTGGCCGGGGCTTGACTGAGTCGGTTCACACTGCGAATAATGAAGAAGGTGTTCGGGCAACGCTTCATTGGATGTCTAAGTGCGAGCAGGGTTTAATTCTTACGAACTTGGTTGATTTCGATATGCTTTATGGTCACAGGAACGATCCTGATGGTTACGCGAAGGCCTTGGAAGCATTCGACTCAGCAGTGCCCAGAATTATGCAAGCCGTCAGGGATGAAGATGTGCTTGTAATTACAGCCGATCACGGCTGTGACCCCACAACGCCCAGCACCGACCATTCACGCGAATACGTTCCGCTCTTGGTCTACACTCGTTGCTCAAGTGTCGGCAAGGACCTTGGTGTGAGGGGATCCTTTTCCGACTTGGCGTGCACCCTGGCTGATTTCTTAGGAATAGTGCATTCGTTTCCGGGCAGCAGCTTCGCAGCAAACGTGTTTACAGGTTGAGTCGGCACCTATGTGGCGTCGCCAGTGTTCTTCGTGCATAGCTTACTACATAGCCTCATCAAGACTGTTGACTGCTTTATCCAAACTCGTGTATAGTTCGCATAGTGTTCTTGAAGTAACTGTAATCGAGTCTGCGTGGGTAAGAGAGGTGCCGTGAATACCTATATTGTCACAGTAATGGCTCAGGACCGAGTCGGAATTGTGCGCGATGTCAGTCGTGCGCTGGCAATGCTCGGCGGGAACATAACTCACATCAGCCAGACCGTCATGCGCGGTTACTTTACGCTGATACTCTCTGTAGACATGCCCAAGGAGAGAACCCTGCTGGAGATAAGGCAGGCTGTCGAGCGCGCTGGCGAAGTCGGGGAGTTTGAGGTGAATGTTCGACCCTTTGAGGAACCGCCTGAGCCCGAGCAAAAAAGTGTCGAGAGGTTTACGCTTAGTCTTCGCGGGGCAGATAGGTCCGGATTGATTGCTGCTGCTACGTCTTACCTAGCTGATAACCGCATAAACATCGAGGATGTCTACGCTTATGTCCACGATGGCAAGGCGCTGATATTAGCGCAAGTGAGCGTGCCAGAAGATGTCGACGTGGAGGAGCTGCAAACTGGGCTTCAGGAAGCATTGAAAGATTTTGATGTTGCCGCACATTTGCAGCACGAAAACATTTTCAAAGCTACTAGCGAGGTTCAGCCCGTAATCGGTCTAGAGGGGATGCGATAAAGTGAAATGGGTTGAGGACATTCTTCAAACTGTAGAGATGCTTCAGAGTGAACATCTTGACGTCCGAGCCGTAAGCCTTGGAATAGACCTTTTTGATTGTGCGGACCAAGATGTTGATCGCGCTTGCAAACTTGCCAAAGAGAAGATTATTGCAAAGGCGGCGTCGCTTGTGCGCGTGTGTGAGAGTGTCTCGCGTCGCTATGGAATACCGATAGTCAATAAGCGCGTTGCAGTCAGTCCCGTTGCAGATGTTATGGCAGGTCACGATTCCTCGGGGCTCGTCCAATTCGCTCATGCCTTGGATGAGGCTGCAGAGGAGATAGGTATCGATTTCATTGGTGGTTATTCGGCGCTTGTCCACAAGGGCATGACAACCTCCGATAGGCGACTAATAGAGACCCTGCCGCAGGTTCTTTCCGAGACCTCGCGCCTATGCGCATCGGTCAACGCTGCAAGCACCAAGTCCGGCATTAATGTCGATGCTCTCCTGTTGCTCGGTGATGTGTGGGTGGATGCTGCGCGAAGGACCGCAGAATCAGACGGCTTTGCCTGCTGCAAACTTTCCGTATTTGCCAATATGCCCGAGGACAATCCTTTCATGGCAGGGGCTTACAAAGGGATAGGGGAACCCGATGTTGTCGTGAATATTGGCGTCAGCGGTCCTGGTGTTGTGAAGCGTGCCATAGAGAGGCTTTTGCATAGCGGCAGAAAGTGCGACCTAGGTACCATAGCGGAAGAGATAAAAAGCACCGCATTCCGAGTCACGAGATCAGGGGAGTTGATAGGGCGGGAAGTAGCAAAAGCATTGGGGGCAGAGTTTGGAATCGTCGATCTCTCCCTTGCTCCTACGCCTGAGGTCGGCGACAGTGTTGGTGAGATATTCGAGGCCATGGGAATCGCTCGTGTCGGAGCACCTGGTACTACAGCTGCCGTTGCAATGCTGAATGACGCCGTCAAGAAAGGAGGTGCATTTGCTTCCTCGTCCGTAGGGGGGCTCTCTGGAGCGTTTATCCCGCTTTCGGAAGACGCTTGCCTGGCGCGGGCAGCAGAAGCTGGGCACCTTTCCTTGGAAAAGCTCGAAGCTATGACCAGCGTTTGTTCGGTGGGCCTCGATATGATCGCGCTGCCAGGTGACACGAGCCCTGAAACACTAGCTGCTATTGCTATGGACGAGCTTGCAATAGGAGTGGTCAACAACAAGACCACGTCGGTGCGCCTCATACCAGTGCCGAACAAGAAAGCAGGCGATCGGGCGGTTTTCGGTGGATTGTTCGGCGAGTGTCCTATACTGCCTGTTCCGAACGGCGGAAGCGACGCATTTGTGCGAAAAGCTGGTCGCATTCCTGCACCGCTTGTCAGCCTCAACAACTGATGGACACGACACACGAATTCAAATCTGACGGTTGGAATACGTTTGACGTACGTACGCTAGCAGCTGCTTTGCACTTGCCAAGCGGCCTGGAGCTTCGAGCGAGCCTCTTGACAAAGCAAGGCTGGGTACACAAGGCGGAGTTCCGTTGGCCTGAACTCGCTCGGCTCGGTATGCACATGCCTGACTGTTCTTACGCCGAAGTAACACTGCAGATTCCTGAGTGTCGCATGCGCGTTGAGTTCGCATCAGAGCAGGATTTATTGGTCACTCGAGTTACGACCACTCGCAATTTGTGTGATCTTGTGCCCTGCGTTGATGTTTTCTTTTACCACGGTTTCGACGGATCAATCAGCACTTCGCGTGATTCTGCCAACGTTTGTACTGTCGATACGGAATTCAGAGTTTTTTGTCCTGTTGGCGCTTTGCGTTCTCAGATTTCTTTTCCAGGGAGCGCTTCTTTCGTGGCTAGGCAGCCGAATGAGCTGGTGGCTGTAGTTTGTCCGACGACTCACCACTTCGATCCCGCCGAGGCAGTCTCATTTGTAGAGTCCAAGAGGAGAGATTCAAAGCGTTGGGAGAACCGGTTCGACGATCCACAGCTACAAGCGGCGTTCGAAGGGATGTGGCGTTCTGTCATTTGGAACACGATATATGCGTCTTCCATTCGGCGTCCGGTTACTGTTGTTTCTCGCGACTGGTGCGTCGACGGTAACTACGGAGATTTTGTGTTGTTTGAGTGGGATACCTTCTTTGCGGCGCTCCAGTCAGCTGCGGCTTCTCGTGAGTTGGCTTATGCGAATGTTCGAGCTGTTTTGGCAGGAGCGACTGAGCGCGGTTTTGTGCCAAGCATCTTTTGTGAGTTGGGCAAGAGTGAGGACCGATCCATGCTGCCAGTGGGATCGATCGTTGTTCTCAAGCTATACGAAAGATTTCGCGACCGCGCCTTCGTTTCGGAGGTTTATCCGGCTCTCTTGAAATGGCACGACTGGTGGTTCACTGCACGGGACGGCAACTGCGACGGGCTTCTTGAATGGGGGTCGGACAACATTCCACCACCGCACCCACAGTGGCAGGCGCATACGCTGCAAGCGGCACGGTATGAATCCGGCCTTGACAATAGTCCTCTGTATGACGATGCTGAGTTCGATCCGATGTCCAGCACGATGCGTATGGCAGACGTTGGTCTAAACGCTGCGTACGCTATGGACGCTTGGGCACTTGCCCGTCTTGCCGAGGTGCTTGGCGATGTGTCTACTGCGACGCGACTCACAGAAGAGCATAGAAGAATGGCTCGCCTTATCAACGAAAGGTTGTGGTCTCAGGATGACGGCATATACCTGAATCGACGTTGGGACGGTTCATTTGTAAGGCGTCTTGCTCCTACCCTGTTCTATCCCATGACCGGCAGGATTGTCGATTGTGCTAGGGTGGAGAGCATGGTAGGCAACCATCTGCTGAACGAATCGGAGTTTTGGGGCGAGCACGTTATTCCCAGCATAGCGCGCAGCGATCCGGCATATAACGACCAGGCTTACTGGCGCGGTCGAATATGGGGTCCTATGAACTGGTTGGTATATGAGGGTCTCTGCGCCTACGGCTTAAACGAGATCGCTCGCGAGTTTGGTAAGAAATCGCTCAACACATTCCTTGGTGAGTGGCTTGAGGAATCGCATGTGCACGAAAACTATAATGCAAACACTGGTGAGGGAGACGATGTGCGGTACTCGGAGCCAGTCTATTTCTGGGGCGGCTTGCTAGCTCTCATAGGACTGTGCGCATGTGGTGCTCTCAAGTGGGTACAAGAATAACCCCAGAGAACAGACTATGCGCTTGTCTCCGGGGCTGGTATGCTTCTTTTGAGTCAGCTTACTCTCGAGATTACCACCACATAAGACCCGCTGCTTCTACGCTGCTTGTAGAAGGAGGAGTCCCGGGTCCCGTAGGGCTGCTGGTGTTCGGCTGAGTCATCTTCACGAATACAACGTGGCCGTCTACCATTCCGAAATTGGCGCCGCCCATATGTCCCTGCGGCAAATATGGATTGGTGAGGCCACGTATCAGCCAATAATAGTTGCCTACATCTGCGTACACCAGACAACCACCACCGCCGCGAATGGTAGAATAGCGGCCCTTATCTGTTATCCGATCTGCTCCGTGCTGGGATTCACAGATCATGATAACCTTCGACGGCCTGCGAACCGCATCCGGTGCTACTGTTACTCCAAACAATCCAGCGGCTCTAAGCGCAGACTTAGTAGAATGCGGGTACAG
>JARYME010000122.1 GCA_029907315.1 Armatimonadota bacterium
CAGGCGCGCGGCCGGTCTGTTGCGTGCAAGCGGCAGTTCTCGTCTTCCGGTGTGCCGCAACGGATCGATCTTCGGCACCATAAGTGAGCGCGCGATTGCTGCTCGGCTTGCAGCTGCAGAAGACCTGGGCAGCGTGCTGGACACCCCCATAGAACCGCTAGTCGAGGTCGGTGTTACACTCTTGGATATCCGCGTCAGTCCAAGAGATGCGGCCGGCGTGTTCGCAGATTGCGGGGAGGATGTCTTGCCTGTGACGGACGACCGCGGCGCATTCAGGGGCGTCTTGCACAGACGAGACCTGCTGGCATACCTGACCAGAAACCTGCGGCCTCCTATGGTAGCAGGTATGGCGACACCACTGGGCGTATATCTCACAACTGGCGCCGTGTCGGGCGGAGCCGGCAGCGCAGGCTTGTTTCTAACGGGGGTGTCGCTCTCGCTGATGATAATCCTCTCCGGTCTGATCGTAGACTTGCTTCAGCGATTGTTCTCCATTGCTACGGGGATCAATGTTTCGTTGTTTCTTGCCTCTCCTCCGCTGACGTCTACCCCGAATATCTACGACGCGGCGTTCTATCTGACGACCGTTCTTACCATAGTTGTGTTTTTCGTCCTGATGAGGGTTTCACCGCTTTCAGGCTACCACGCCGCCGAGCACATGACAGTCCATGCTATAGAATCGGGAGACGTCTTGACCTACGAGACTGTGCGAAAAATGCCGCGGGTTCACCCACGGTGCGGAACCAATCTGCTTGCCGCCGCTGGTGCGTTCGTCATACTGACAACCAAGACGAACAGCAGCGTAGGCGTGCTGTTGGCGTTGGTGGTAGTTGTAATCGGTTGGCGTGCCGTCGGGGCCTGGCTGCAGTATTTTGTGACCACCAAAGATCCATCGCGCAAGCAGATCGAAAGCGGCATTGCCGCGGGCCAGGAGCTGCTGGAGCGCTACCAAGCGCAGCCGAACCGTGTTCCGAAGCCGCTAGAAAGAATCTGGAATATAGGGCTTCTTCAGACAGCTGCAGGTATGGTGACGGTTCTGTCGCTCGCACAGCAAATAACGGGATTGAACTGGTTCTAGTCTGAATTGGTTGAGGTTGGGTCAAGGTTTTCGTTTGAGGGGCTGAAGTGGTGGAAATCACTCGCGAAACGATAATAGCAGACGTTTTAAGGGAGCATCCCGAGTGCGCTGAAGTGTTTGAGAAGCACGGGATGCCGTGCCAAACGTGCGCGGGCGCCACGAGTGGCACTATTGAGGACGGCGCTATTATGCACAACCTCGATCCGGATCTGATTGTGCGCGAACTGCGCGAGTGCTGCGCGAGGCACGGGCATGCTGGTGATCGTGGCAACACCGCGTGATGTCCCGCTCGCGACGTGAGATCAGCTGGAACCCTGTTCGCGCAGGCGTCGTCGTACGCCTGGAGCGCGTACTTTTTGTCGGAAGCTTGGATCTCGAGGCTGGCTGCGTTTACTATGATGTTTAACCACAAGTTCCGCACCTTGGGTTTTGCGCTGCTTCTGTCGGTACTGACAGCGGCCACGTCGTCGGCTGCGGGGCTGGTAAAACTGAAAACCAAGGGCACGTATACCGACAGCTCCGGTGCCCAGCACGCCTGGACAATAAACGACGGCCATACGCTTGTTTGGGACGGAAAACCGTATCTGCCGGTGGGCGTGGTTCTTCACTCGCGTAGCGCTCGAGCAGGTGCTTCGGAGGAAGACCTACAAGCCGACATAGCCGCCCTTCGGACTCTCAAGAGTAGCGGGATCACCGACGTGCTCATAAGTCCTGGGGCACCGATTACGGCAGCGGACCCCGCTCTGCTTCAGAAGTTGATCAACTACCTTGATACGGAGGGGTTCTCCTACGGATTGGCGTTTTGCGACGGACCCGCGGACCCGCTGAAAGGCTACGTGATATCCCCCAGCCGCTATCGGCTTGAGGGTCCGAACCCCGAGACCAGGCTCGTTTATGACTGGCAGGACGTGGACTCAGCGATCTACGTTGTGGCCCGAAAGTCTGACAGCTCTGTCAAATCACTGGGAGGCGCTGCGGTGAGCGGCGGCAAGGTGACGATCAACCTTTCGGAGCCGCTGGGTCCTGGCGAAGTGCTCATAGTATACCCGCGAAAGGTGTTCAAGCCCGCGGCGGAAGGCGGGTGTGGCGACCTGTGGAGCGGATTAGGCGAGTATCGCGACCGTCTTCTCACATTCTTCAAACAACTGAAGTTCGGACCGGGACTGAGATTCTTCATCGACCCATTCGTGTGCCGCCCAGGTCTGGCCAGTGAGATCAGCGAGTTTTTGCCTGATTCAACGGGCTTCCGGCTCGGCCTAGAGGCATTCCTGACCAGAAAATACACCCACGAGGGCGGCGTAAACACAGCGTGGGGTTTCGTAGATTTAGTCGACACCATACAAGAGGCCTGCCGGGTGATACCTCTGTGGGCTCAAGGCCGAGGACTGGCATACACTTACGACCGCACCACGGGGAAACTCTACTCCCTGAATGCGCTGACGAGCCAATTGTGGTCGGATGTCGCTAGCTATCGCGATACGTCGCTTCAAGAGCACATGAACGCAATAGCCGATGTCCTGCACAAGTATGTCGCGGACGTGCCCGTCGTATTCACTTGTGCGCAGTGGCACCGAGCCTACGCCAATCCGTACGGCATGGGAGGATACGACGGATTGGCTGCAGCAGTGGACGATCTGGACGAGGCAGCGGTCGCGAATGCGGTCGGTCCTGCTTATTCGCTGGCTGAGGAGTCGGCAAAGACGACCTGGTTCCTCAGCTTTTTGCAAATGAAATCAGGTGTACAGGAAGCCGATAGCCTCCTACGCGGGTTTGATTTGCTCCAGGAAATAGGCTGCAAGGGCATCTTCGTGGATGTGGGTTACTCGAAAACGGCTTCGGCTGGTGCGGAAAACCAGGCAGCGGAGCCGGCTGGTGCATTGGCGAGAGCCTTTGGCGAATCCAGGCGAAAACTTGATACGGCTGCCGACTACAAACCGCTCGCAGTGAGTTATCCAACGGTGCCGAATGTGGGCGCGTATCCGAGAAAACTGGACAAGAACACGTGGTGGCTGCCTTCTCTGAGAGTCGGCACCACTTCCTACATCGGCGACGGACTGTTTGCTTACTCATTCGTTGGTGAGGACAAGACCTACTTGTGGTCGGGAATAGGACCGCGGACCATCACCCTGAAATCCGGTCCGACCGGTTATCCGACGGTGGAGTTTCCCGAGCGCGCCAGTATATCGAAAAAGAAAGGCGGTCAGTTTACGGTTGCGCTGACTGATATTCCCCTCGTCCTGCGTGGGATCGATATTAGGCTTGTCTTTCCTTACGAGACCGCCCTGACGGAGATGCAGAGACTGGCGGACGTCGTGGTTGAAGCCGACAAAGCAGGTTTCGACGTCAAAAACGCCCGCGCTGCACTCGAAAACGCCAAGCTCGTTCTCGAGAAGGGATCGCCTCTTACCGCATACGGCATGCTTCAGCAGAACCTTTTGGAGCTGCTCAAATTGTTGGGCGGCGACTTGTGGATTGAAGGAGAGGTTCCGTCTGCGCATAGCTTTGACGGCGTGTCGGCCCATCAAGGTGCAAGTGGCAATCTTGTTCTGCGGGTGGATACGAGCGACGATCCGCCGCTTTCACCTTTTACGGCGGCGTACGCTGTCGACGTGCCCATGAATTCCAGTTATGAGGTATGGCTTGCTGCGACCCCACCGAATGATGCGTCGCGGATGAGCTTTGCTGTAGACGATGGAATCTGGCAGCCGGTGGGTGCAACCGGTGATGTGCAGCATTACGCTCGGGGACTTGCCTGGTTCAAAATAGGCACCGCCAATCTGACGCCGGGCAGGCATACGATTTCGTTCCGAGTAGACGGGAGGCGGCTGTCCGACAATCGATATTATGTGGAGATCGACGCGCTCGTCCTGAGCCCGAAGGGTTTCAAGCCGAACGGTGTCATAAAGCCGTATTAGGGAACAGGCGCGTTCTCAGCCGACACCCAGTACCCTTCCCACCTGATAGATTACCAGCCCCACGACGTAAGCGAGACATACCGTGTAGCACACGGTGAACGCTGTCCATTTCCACGAATTGGTTTCCCGCTTTATTGCCGCTATTGTGGCGGCGCAGGGCACGTAGATCAGGCTCACAGCCATAAAAGCATAGGCTGTCAGCGGCGTGAAAGAGCGTGCGACTGCGTCGGCTGTCGACAGCCGCTCGGCGGCGTGAGAAGGCGCCGAGTAGAGTATTCCCAACGTGCTGACGACTATCTCTTTTGCAGCGATGCCGAAGAGCAGAGCAACGGCCGCCCGCCAGTCCAGACCCAAGGGCGCAACCAAGGGTTCGAGCAGCTTGCCCAGCTTGCCTGCCAAACTCTGCTCCGAACCGAACGGCACACCCCACGGCAGTGAACCCAGAGCCCAAACGACTACCGACGCAGCCAGTATCACTGTTCCCGCCTTAGATAGAAATATCCACGCGCGCTCCCAAACATCCAGGGCCGTTCCCTTGAGCGTGGGCAGTCTGTAGGGCGGAAGCTCCATCACGAAGGCAGAGGATGTTTCCGCGAAAAATACCCTACGCAGCAGCTTTCCGGACAAGACCGCCAGTATTATGCCGAGCGCGTATAGGGAGAAGATGACGAGAGCCGCACGGCGACCGAAGAAAACACCGGTGAAAAGTATGTAGATGGGCAGTCTTGCCGAACACGACATCAGCGGCAGCACCATTATGGTGAGCACGCGATCTTCAAACGACTCCAGAGTGCGCGTAGCCATAATGGCGGGCACATTGCAGCCGAACCCCATCAGCATAGGTATAAAGGATTTGCCGTGCAAACCCATCGCGTGCATGAGCCGGTCCATCAAGAAAGCAGCTCGCGCCATGTAGCCTGAGCTTTCCAGGAACGAAATGGCCGCAAAAAGAATGCATATGTTGGGCAGAAACACAACCACACCGCCCACACCTGGTATCACGCCTTCCAGCAGTAACGATCTCAAAGGAGTGTCCGGCAATACCGCTCTCAAGTGCGCCGCCAGGGTGGATACCGCTTCTTCGATCGCGCCGGAGACTAAACCACCGAGCCCAAAGGTCAGTTCGAACGTCAGCAGAACAAGCGCAAGGAATATCGGTATGCCCAGCCAAGGGTGAAGAACGACGGCGTCAATCCTGTCCGTTATAGTAATGGCTTCGCGCGCTTTTTTGAACCTAACGACCTCGCGAAGCAGGCCCTCTATGAACCCGTACCTGCTGTCGGCAATAACGGTTTCCAGACTCTCCCCAAGGTGCGTCTCAAGATGCCGACGGGTACTTTCGATTGACGCGCGAGCAGCCTCTCCGTCCTCAGCCCAAACCGCCAAACGGTTCAGCGCGTCTTCGTCGCCCTCAAGGGATTTCACTATAAGCCAGCGGGAGGGCAGAGGACAGTCTGCCGCTGTGCGTAGAGTTTTTTCCAGTCTGGTTATCTCTGCTTCGATCGTCGGATGATACCGGGTGGCATGCGGTCGACTTTTACGGGGTTGGCGGACAAGCTCCAGAGCCTCTGCGAGAACGCGGTCCGTTCCGATTCCTGCACGAGCCTGAGTAGGCACCACAGGCACGCCGAGCAAACGACTCATCTTGGCGGTGTCGATGTGCTGCCCGCGTTTCTCGGCTTCATCGATCATGTTCAGTGCTATAACGAGCGGCACTCCCAGCTCCAGTAGCTGCATTGTTAGATACAAGTTGCGCTCCAGGTTTGCCGCATCCACAACGTTAACAACTACATCCACGCCTCCGCTGATAAGAAAATCGCGGGCTATCATCTCTTCTTGCGAGTATGCGGACAGGCTGTAGATGCCTGGAAGATCGACAATGCGAAAACGCACACCGAGGATATCGACTGTGCCTTCTTTGCGTTCCACGGTGACGCCGGGCCAGTTGCCCACATGTTGATGCGCGCCTGTCAACTGGTTGAAAAAAGTGGTCTTACCAGAGTTGGGGTTGCCCGCAAGTGCAATTAGCAGCTCTTGCGGGGTCTTGCCGAGCTCATTTATTGCCTTGGTTTCACGCTGCGGATTCAACGAGTATGTTCTCCGCTTCACACCTGCGTAGCAGTAGAAGATAACCACGCACCCGCACTTCTATGGGTCCGCCGAACGGAGCGTGGCGGACAACTTCTACCTGGGTGCCGGGTGTCAGCCCCATTTCTAAAAGCCGCTCGCCCAATCGCCCTCTGCAGCAGACGTCTGCAACAACGGCGGACTCCCCGGGCTCAAGGTCGCTCAGACTGCGAAGGCCGGGTCGCCATGGCTGCCTGCCGCGTCTGAGGCCGTGACGCCAACCTCTGTCTCCGGGAGCGGGTATGTCGGAACTGCTGTCTTGTCTCATTCGGAAAACCTTCGCTTGGCCTCCGGTGCATTTATGATGAATGCCTTGCAGGGCGATTCCAATCGGATCCGTTAAAACGTGCTCCAATCTCTTCCGCGCGCTTGAGAAAAGTCACCAGTCTGTCCAGCGTCTCAGGCTTCATTGCGTGTTCCAGGCGACAAGCTTCCCCTTCAGCCTCGGTGTCAGCGAGTCCGAGTATCTCTACCAAGAACCTCTTGATCACTGTGTGTCTCTCGACGATGCTTTCTGCGCACTCAACGCCTTCTTGGGTCAGCCGGACCTCGTGATAAGGATCGTGTTTTACGAGGCCTTTTTCCACGAGGGCTCGCAGGGCGCCCGTTACAGAAGGCATTTTCACGTCCATCACGCGTGCGATTTCCTTAACGCGTGCTCCCTGGTTGTGCGACTGGAGATGGTAGATTGCCTCCAGATAATCCTCGAGGGAGCTGGTCAGCTCAGCACGTTTTTGCGTAGTCTCTGGTTTCATGTTCCGGCTCTTTCGCAAGGCACGCAGTTTGCCTTAATCGATACTCCCACTGTGGCAAGTATTGTTCTGTGTAATCCGGATGGTCATAGAAGTTAGGCTTGCCTAACTATACCACGGTCAGCCTTATCGCGTCAATCCTTTGACTCGAGGCGAAACCCGGTTTCGACACGGGGTGACCGCCGCTTGGACCCTGTGCTCGTCCAATCAGATTCGGCACAGCGGTCGAAAACAGCCCGGCGACAAGAACAAGGTTTGCATGTGGGGCGTCTAAAAAATGGAGAGCAAGAAAATATTCTGCGTCTTTGATAAGTGAAAGGAGGCGATCGAAATGTGCGGTCTGAGCTTGGCGTTTGCGCCGACGGTTCGCCTTTGGGACCGCCTGAGGAGGTATAGACGCGCACGTTTCGTCGCCTCCGATGCGGTTAAGTTGGACGATTCGGCTGCGAAGGAAAAAACGGATATCGTAAGGTTCGATGTCCCAGGCGTTCCTGAGATGCTCCCGGTCATAAGGTCGCGTGTGGCCGATTTTGCCCGCACGATGCCTTTCACCGAGGAAGAGGTGCAGGACATCAAACTGGCTGTGGGAGAAGCGAGCGCCAACGCGGTCAAACACGGCGCCGGTGGCGATTCGTGCAGCATCGAGATCGAGATGGAAAAGCAGCCGTCAGCACTTAAGATTTCGGTGAGCGACCACGGCTGCGGGTTCGACCCAGAAAAAGCCAAAGTAGCGCGCAACGACCGACTCGACGAGAGTGGTCGCGGCATAACCGTTATGCGTGCGGTTATGGACGAAGTAAACTTCCTTCCCGGTAATCCGGGCACTCGGGTAGAGCTCCTTAAGCGCTTGAAGCGATAGGTCCTCTAGGCGCCACTGCGTACGTGTCCCCAGCATTTTGCACCTTGCAAAGCACGGCTGCCCGCGGTAGTATTAGCGGCGGAAACGATGAGTACTACCGAGCAAATCCGAGAACACCGTCGTGCCGCCGCCAACCGCACCTGCGCTCTGGAGCTTGTGAGCACGCGGGGAGTGTTCTGCGCTGGTGACCTGCTTACGGGGATTGTGGTTCTGCGTGCCGCGAGGCCTATTGCAAACGCTCTGCTGAGAGTTTCCGTGCGGGGCACGGAACAACCGGCGCAGGGTGCCGACCGAAAAGGTTCCCCACAGGCCGCAGTGTTCTTTGTTAGGGAAAAGCTGCTTTCGGGTGTCGAACCGCCCCGCGCTGCCCTGGAGCGTCTTTCGGTAATCTGGAATGCGTTTTTGGGCCGGACCAAAAAGCGCACCATCGCCGCCGGGGAGCATATTTATCCATTTGCCGTGTCGCTTCCGGCGTCGCTGCCTCCGAGCTACAGCGGTTCGGCAGGGAAGATCGTGTATGTTGTGAGAGCAGAACTGAGCGGTGCATTCCGGCGGAGTCTGACTGTAGAACAGTTTGTTGAGGTGAGTTCCGGTGTTCGCATTAAGGGTGCGAGCTCTGCAGCTGTGCGGGAGATGGCGGCCGTGTGTCAGGACGGCAGGCCTTCGCCGACTGCGAGGCTGGAGATCGAAAATGCGGTCGCTGAGCTCGGGTCTGAGATCCGAGGACGTTTCGTGGTAGCAAACAGCGGCGAGCAGCCAGGATCGAAGAGTGTGTCGATATCTCTGGAGTTGAGCGAATGTGTGCGAGGGTCGCAGGGTGCGCTTGCTGTGAGGAGGCGGGTTGACCAGACCGTTGTCCAGGTGCCCAGCTCGGGGTCGGACTCCGTCGAGGGCGATTTCAGACTCCGCATACCGGCTGATGCTCCTCCGACCGTGGAAGCGGCGAGCATATCCGTGAGTTGGGAGATTCGACTGCACCTTGACGGCGAGCCGCCCGTTGAGATGAGTTGCCCGATAAAGGTGGTGGGCGGTGCGTCCTGTTCCGAAGCGCAGGGTGTGAGTTGAGCTTGGATAGTCGGGAGGGAGCGTTCATAAGCGGATGTGCGTCATATCAGCTGCGTGCCTCTGCTGTTGTGAGGATGCGGTTTGGGGTATAATGGTAATGGTCGGTAACTCCTCATGGGGGCGATTGGTGTCGACGGGGGAGTGATCGGCTTAAGCTGCGAGCCGAGGCGCCGCTGGCCTCGTAAAAAGCGGCAAAAAATAAACGCGACTACTCAGTACGCACACGCTGCCTAAGATAGGCTAGCGCGTCCGCCCGTTCCCTGCCGGTGGGGACGGTTCCGGGCGTGACCAAAACCGGCTTGCTCGACTTGTTAGGTCCGCGGACTGTCGAGGACTCCAACGCGGACTGGGGCTTGCGGATCCCGCCTGCAGGAGCCAAGGGCCCGAGAGTCAAAATGCAGGCTACGCTCGTAGAGGCTTTTGACGATCCTCTTTCGGACGGGGGTTCGAGTCCCCCCGCCTCCACCAAACAATCGAAAAATAGGAATTCTCTCTACTAATGGCGCCGGTGATATATGCTCCGGCGCTTTTTGGCA
>JARYME010000123.1 GCA_029907315.1 Armatimonadota bacterium
GTTGAGACACCAGTTTGCGAAAGAAGACGGCGGAGATCCTCGCCCTCCTGATCCATACCGACAAACCCGCTTGCCACTACTCTCAGCCCAAGCTGTGCAGCATTCACAGCCACATTGCCAGCGCCGCCCGGAGTCTCAGAACGGGACGTAACGGCCACAATGGGAACTGGCGCTTCCGGTGAAATGCGCGACACCTTGCCTCTTACGTGGCGGTCAAGCATAAAGTCGCCCACAACTAAGACCTTCTTGCCGCCGAAACCCTTTTCCACGCAGTCCACAACTGTGGATAGATTACTGAACATCGTTGATTGCTTTACCCTCCAGAATCAACGCCATGTTACACGCGCCCACAAACTCAGTCAAACAAGGCATGTGGTGTGGTTGCTAAACCAGCGCCGTCTGAAGCTGCATCC
Source organism: Armatimonadota bacterium (assembly GCA_029907315.1). Taxonomy (GTDB): domain Bacteria; phylum Armatimonadota; class UBA5829; order UBA5829; family UBA5829; genus CALJES01. Next base: position 414 of record JARYME010000123.1, read on the forward strand.
GTGTTTGTCGCACTGCGGAGCGGCACCGGAGTGAAAACCTCAGCGACTAGGAACCCATCAAACGTAACGTGATGAGACTCCTCGGTGGACTGTTTCGTCCGAGTGGCACTACAAGGTAGCACGGGCCGTCGGTTGCTCAGCCCTGCGAGCAGTGGTATAATCGCACTCGCAATGGCGAGGTTTGGGATAGAAGAAGAGGTTTTTATCACTGAGCCCGAGCGGCCAAACCTGCGGTCGCTCTATTACCTTGCCAAGCTGCTTGCAAAGAATCCTCGCTTTTATTACACCCACTCCGCCCACAACTTCACGCGAGGCAAAGACGTCGTGAATGGGCTGATGAGTGGTGTGGAGATTTCGACCGCAATATACTCTGACCCGGACGCGGTGGTGGACGATCTTGCTCGACGCAGGGCAGATCTGGCGCAGGTAGCTTCGGGGCTTATCGTTCCGGTCGGTCATTTGCTTGATATTGATGCGCCGTCAAATACCTGCGCAATCCACGTGCACATCGATGGAGTGCCTGACAAGCGTCGGCTATACAGGAACATCTTGCATTTCCTCCCTGTACTTTGTCTGTTCACGGCCAATTCGCCTATGGTAGCAGGAAGCTACTTCGGAAAGTCTTACAGGATGCATGCGTCTTACGCGATTGGGCCTATCAAGAGCGACTGGACCATAAGATTTCAAGACGTCATATTCTCGAAACGCCTGAAGACTATTGAGCTGCGCGTCTGCGATCCGTGTTGGGACTTGACACGCGTCCGGTATCTTCTACGCGCTGTTGCAGCCATAGCTGAACTGGACGACACCCTAGAGCCAAATACAGAACTATACAATGCCCTGCGCGAACGAATCTGCAGGGAGGGACTTCTCGACGAAACTGCCCACTTAGCCGACGAACTACGATCCATTGTCGACTTCCCGATGGAATTGATCACGCGTACCGCTTCCGATGAACTTCACGAAGTCTACGAATCCTGCGGACTGGTGGGCGCCTACAGCGCTTTGGACAACGGGTACCGAAACGGCGTTTTTGAACCGAGAGAGGTCTCAATCAAGAAGACGCTGCATTTTGCGACTGCCGCGGTTGGTTTTGCAGGCTACTTCATCCCCCGACTGCCGTTTTACGCAGTCAAAGGCTTGCTGGAGATGTAGCCATGTTCTACGTCTCATCCGCGATCTGGGCGATCATTCTACTCGCAGCGGTCTTCTTGTTCGGACTTTGGTTCCTGCGTAACGTTTGGTTCTATAGAGATCCTGAACGTAAGCCCGACTCCGTAACTCCCGGCTCCGTAGTAGCACCTGCGGACGGACGCGTGGTGTACATCAAGCGCATTGAGCGAGGCACACTGAGCTGCGAGAAGCTAGGGCAGACAATACCATTGCCGGAAATCACCGGCAATGCCCCTCCTGATGTCGACGGTTTTTCCATAGGGATATACATGTCTCCGCTGGACGTGCACTTCAATTACTGTCCACACCCAGGTGTCGTGGAGCAAATATGCTACACACCTGCAAAGGTCAACCTGCCGATGCTCGATATGTGGGAGTATATAAAAGTCGTCTGGCTTAGAAAGATGGTTAACCTGTTCGGGCGCAGATACCATTTGGAAAACGAACGCAATACAATATTCCTGGACTGCGGCGGCATCAAAATGGCTGTGGTCCTCATAGCGGACAAATTTGTTTCCAAGATCAAGTGCTTCGTCCGTGAAGGTCAATCGCTAGGCTATTCCGAAAAACTCGGGTTCATCGACCGCGGCAGCCAGGTGGATCTTGTCATTTTGTCACCCAACGTGGAGTTCCTCGTGGACGTGAACCAACAGGTCTACGGCGGGAAAACCGTAATAGCCCTCTTGAGGAACCCCGCACACGACGGCGGTGTATGTCCGCACACCGCAACGCGCGAATACGAATGCGATAATAAGGAAGATTAAGCACGCATGGGTAGACTAGGTTGTCTGTTGGCAGCGCTGATATTGTTGGTGGTTGCCTGGGATCAGTATCGTATCGAACAAATGCGTAAGGAAATAGGCAACATATCAAACAAACTGCACGTCCAACGTAGTGGTAGGTTGGTGAGGGGAACCGGATCGGATCTTGTGACATCTCTTGCCCAGGCTGAAAGCCATATGCGGCGAGCCAAGGAGTTAGTAAAAAAGGGAAAAACCGCCCAGGCGCAAGCCGAAATCGACCGCGCCCTCCAGTATCTCCAGTCGGCGAATAAGGTCTCAACCGACATCGCCGGTGATGCTGCTAAGTTCCTGGGCCAGGCTCGCGACCGGGCAATGAAGGTTTTTCAGGATACTTGGAGGGAAATATCAGAACAGGCAAAGCCGAAGAAAAAAGTGGATGTGCAAAAATGAGCTGTGTCGGAAGTCGCGCGAGTCGGACGGAGGGGTAGGTTGGCTCAAACGAGGTCTGAGGAGCTGCAACTGAAGGACTCACAACTGACCTGCGCGGCTAAGACAAGCGTCATTCTGCCTGCCTACAACGAGCGGGACCGCATAGGGGCCGTGCTCGCAGCCGTAAAGCAGGCGCGGCTGGCAGACGAAATAATTGTGGTCAGCGATGGCTCGACCGATGGAACCTACGAGCTCGTAGCCGCCGACCCGGACGTCAAAGCAATTCGCTTGGATACAAACCGCGGCAAGGGTGCGGCGATGTATGTAGGCGCACAGAATACGGACGCCGACATCCTGCTTTTCTTGGACGCGGACCTCGTCGGCATGGACGGCGAGAAGGTCGACGCGCTGATAGAGCCGGTCTCCCAGAACCGCGCCGATATGGCGATAGGCATCTTCAAGGGCGGGCGCGGACCTACCGACCTCGCGCAGTTTATTGCCCCCTACATATCGGGGCAGCGTTCCCTGCGGCGAGACGTGTTCCTTTCCATCCCCGGTATCGATAGCGTTCGCTCAGGTGTCGAGACCGCCATTACGCGTTACTTCAGATCACACGGACTGAGGATCGAACGCGTTCCGCTAGTCGGCTGCACGCACTACATGAAAGAGGAGAAACTAGGCGTGCTTCGAGGCTTTGCATCGCGGCTGCGTATGTACGCCGAGATCGGAAGTATCATACTCGACGGCAGAAGATTTCGCGCCTAGGATATCAACATCGTGCTACGGCTTGTGCGGCTGAGACGGCAAACTAGGTGTCTGATTCGCTCTTTGTTTTGTCGACATCTGCCGGAAGGCTTCTGCGAATACTCTTTGTATGGTTTGCACCAAGTCGATCTTCCAAACACCTTCTTCTTTGACCAACACCCAGTTGACTGTCATACCGCCGGACGCAGGTTGCCCTCTCTCGTCCAAAGGCTGGGACGCTACAACTGCCGTGTCCTTGCTGCTTCCCTCGTATGACGTACCCAGAATCTTCATTGACCCGCTGCTTTTTTGACTACCCTGTTCGCGCGCAAGCTTGCGGGCAGTCGCAAAGCCTTTCGTGAAACCTTCGGCGACGCCAGGAGCCTGGAGCGTAGTTTTGGAGAGGAAAGACTTCGCCTTCTCCGCATCCTGGGCTTCGCATGCATCGATGAAGCTCTGCACTACTTGCGCCGGGCTGGGGTGACGAAGCACAAAGTACCAGCCGCCGAAGCCGGCTCCCGCTAAAACAACGAGTGCAAGGACAATCAATCCTACCTTTGAACCTTGTTTGACTACAGGCGGCGGCTCGCGATAGAAGAAGGGCGACCTTCCGGGAACACCGGCGCCGAGGTCTTCATTGACTGCGCCTTCGGCCCTCACAGGTTCTGAAGACGGTGAAGTTTGTGGTTCTCTTCTCGGCTGGCGCGGAGGTCGCCCCGTGCCTGTGGGAATCGTTACAGGCTCGCGTGTACTTTCCGTCGGCTCGACTCCAGCCAGCGACGCATAGCAGTTTGAACACGACTCGCGTGTCTCGTTATTTTCTGCGCCGCATTTGGGACAAACTCGTACCTTCACCTCGGTGCCCTCCTTTTGGACAGCAGCCAAAAATTAACTGGCCCACCTGCTTGTTAGTACAACCTTCGGCGCGGGCACCACTATTCCTCCATTAATGATATACATTCTGCCATCTATTAGGGCAGAGACTTAACGAAGTCTAAAACCTCGTCTGCGTGGCCCTCCACTTTCACCTTCGGCCAGATTTTCCGGATGACGCCGTTTTTGTCTATGGCGAATGTGGTACGCTCTATACCCATCACCTTCCGGCCGTACATATTCTTCTCTTTGTAGACGCCATAGGAGCTAGAAACCTCTTTAGTTTCGTCGGCAAGCAAAGGAAAAAGAAGGGAGTGTTTAGCCGCAAATCTCTCGTGGCTGTCTATGCTGTCTGTGCTCACACCGAGAATAACCGCACCTGCCTGTTCGAACTCGCCCATCAGGTCTCTAAAGAAACAGGCTTCTTTGGTGCAACCTGGGGTGTCGTCTTTGGGGTAGAAGTAAAGAACAACGTTCTTCTTTCCCCGAAAGTCGGAAAGTTTTACTTGCTTGCCTCCTGTTGCGGGCAGGTCAAAATCCGGGGCGGTGTCGCCTTCTCTCAACATGTCTTGCAATCCTCCTTTGCGGACATTTGGTTCTATATACCCGCCCCAATGAGTATACCGAAACCTTTTGCGTTTGGAAGATGCTGTGCGTCTCCGACGTTTCGGGGGTTAACAGATAGCAGTCAGTAAACGCACTCCTTGAGCGCGTCCGAAAAAGCCTGAATATTTCGTGGATCGCCGTGGAAGAAGTGATCACTCGGCGAACAGATATAACCACCGTTTGGACACGCGGCGTGGAGTTCGAAAACCATCTTGCGCACGATCTCGGGCGTGCCGTGTTCAAAACCGCGATTCTGATCAAATCCGCCCACAAAGAACAGCTTATCCCCCACTCGTCTTGTGCACTCAGCCAGGTCGCAATCTCCGCCCATTGATGGCGGGGTCATAGTCTCGAGCCCGTCCGAACCGTTCGCCACAACGTGGTCCAGCATTTTCATCAATCCGCCGCACAGGTGATACACGACTTTGTAACCGGCCGCGTGAAGCGCCTCAACCTGCCGACGGTCGTAGGGCAGGCAGAACTCGGCGTGCATCTGCGGACTGATCACGGTGTTCGATCCGGCGCCGCCTCCGATCTCGACCAAGTCGTACGGCACCTCGCCCGCCATCAATTCTATGACCCTGAGCTGCTTTGCAAGCAGCCTTTCTTCGACGTGATGCACCCATTCCGGATTATCTATCGCGTACATGATTGCTGGTTCAGTGTCCACTAAGCAGCAAAAGCTCTGCCATGGACCGGATTGCCCATAGCCCCACAAGCATCCGCGCACTATGCCGCGGTCGCCTACGCGCTCAAGTGCTTTGCGAACCGGTGTGCCGTCGACCCGCGCCGGCACAGGATAGTATTTGTCGAACAACTCGAAATCGGCTTCAGACTTTATAAGTGGTTCCGTGAGCCAGCTTGTTATGGGGTTCCCCGAACCTGCGGAGTAAAGTGTGCCTTCTGGAGTCGTTATCACCTCCTTCCAGCTGAACGTGCCGTCCGGGGTTGTACCCAAGTCGATGCGCTCCACACGCCAATTGGCAAGATCTTTTTCGTCGTAAATGTAGATGGGGTCGATGTATATCGCCATGTCGAGATCGAAGCGTTCGTAAGCTTCAAACTGGTCGCAACCCCCGAGGTAGGTCTTCAAGTAGTATGGCATCCACCCATGGACTTGACCCGGCAGTCTGTCGGGCTTACCGTTGTTAATGGCTATAAGCATTCGCTCGCGAGATGTCATTCTTGTCCATCCGTCTATTTCGTTTTCACGAGCGCAGTATAGCACCCGGTGGAACGATTCGCAAGCGCGCGGCAGAAACCCCTACTTGCTTTGATGTGAGCCTGAGGACAGTGAAGCCCGGAGCTACTGGATTTGCGAACTTTTGGAAGCAGCCAATACAATAGTTGTCGAGAACGCCCAGTAGGGAAGCCGCGAATGAGTGAACGCGTGTGCGGTTTCGACAAGATTATAGGGCAGGAGCTTGCCAAGCGCGTGTTGCGAAAGGCTGCATGCAGCGGAAATCCTGCTCACGCATACATCTTCTTGGGTCCAGAAGGGATCGGCAAACTCACCACCGCTGTTGAGTTCGCCAAAGCGCTTAACTGCGAAAGCCCTAATGATGGTTCACCTTGCTGCGATTGTGCGATCTGCCGGACGATTGACCAGGGCAATCTGCCGGACGTGAGGGTTTGGTCGCCTGAAGGTAAAAACACTCGAATCGACTTGATGCGAGAAATGCGCGAGCTATCGGCGCTGAAACCGATGCGCGCAAGGTGGAAAGTCAACATTATCGAGCAGGGCGACACGTTAAACGAGGAAGCTGCGAACTGCATTTTAAAGCTCATCGAGGAACCACCAGACTTTCTGGTCAACATATTGCTGTACCGCAGTCCCGTCGCCGTTCTGCCGACTATTTGGTCCAGGTGTTCGGTGGTTCGTTTCGTTCAGGTGAGCACGGAAGAACTGGCGGACCGCCTCGTGTCTGACTACGGTATTGATCGCGAGCAAGCCCATCTTCTGGCATCGTACGCCCAGGGATGTCCTGGCAGAGCAGTGCGGCTTATCGGTAATTCGCAGTTCGTCGCCCAGCGTGACACGATTGCGCGAGTCGCGGACGCTATCAGCCGACGAAAATGCTGGGCTAGTCTTAAACTGGCGGAGGATTTGAGAGCCGCGCAGCAGACTGCAGAAGACGTTCCTACTGCCGATGACGCTGAGACGTTCGAAGAGGCGGGCCGCGTTGACGACTCAGGCCGGACACTCAGGCTCAGTGCGCGAGAAAGTACGATTCGCAGCTTGGATATGCTGCTTACGTGGTTTGGTGATCTACTCGCCGTCAAGGTGCAGGGGCAACAGGCTTCTGTGGTTAATATGGACAGACGGGCAGAACTGCAATCTCAAGCAGATCGTTACCGCGGGGTTGAGGAGCTTCTCTTGGCCATTGAGTCTATTCAGCAGTGCCGGCGGAGAGTTGTAGGCAATGCGAATCCTCAGGTGGCATGCGAGGCACTTATAATCCAGCTTGCAGGCGAGCGAATGTGCGTGTAACTTCACCGCACTGCTCCCGGTTACGAAACAGAACAGGCTTCACAAATGTTGGATTGCATAAACAATATGCTTGACGGCTCTGTCGGTTTGAATGATAATACAAGAGGGGTGCGCGATGGTAAATAATCGTCCTCGATCCGGCTTCACGCTTATTGAGCTCCTAGTTGTAATTGCAATTATCGCAATATTGGCAGCGATACTGTTTCCAGTATTCGCCAATACTAAAGAAAGAGCTCGGCAACAAAAGTGCTTGGCGAACTTGCGGCAGCTGGCAAGCGCAGTAGCAATGTACGCAAACGACAACAACGGCTTCTCACCCAACCCGAGAGTATGTGTTATGAAGCCGAGCTGGGAAGGCTCACTGGGAGTCGGCAGTTGGGTGTATCCTGAACAAGGACAAATCTGGCCTTATGTTAAGAACCGTGAGGTCTACCTGTGCCCAACTGATATGGGGCGAATCGCCAAGATGGTCGGTAACAGTGATCGCCGCGACTATCCGCTGAGTTACAGTATGAATTATATGTTCGTCGACTCGACGACAAAGAAAACCATTCTTTTGGATTCCATCCGCCGTCAGAGCCAGGTACTGCTGATGATCCACGAAGGTAGAGACACTATCAACGACGGCGATTTCAATTGGGGTGCCTACGACGCTCCATCGAACGTGCATTACGACGGATCCACAGTAGTCTACGTCGACCAGCACGCGCGATATCAGAGTTACAAGGAGCTCAAAGCCGCCAAGTCGTCGAACGTATGGAACCCCTATAAGTAGCTCTAGCCGGCACTCCACGGTTCAATTGTTTACTCCGAGAATAGGAAGTATTAGGGTCACAGGGTTCATAAGCCCAGTTTTTAGGGTAAAAGAAAGGGTTAGAACGCTCTGGATTGTGAGACCCTAGTAGTTATGTCCGGCCTCGACCACTACTTAGGCAAACACGGAAAGAAACAAGATAATACCTCCGTCGACAAAAAATCGGGGTTCCGGGTTAACCGGTCGGCCGATGAGATTGCTGCCAATTACGCTGCAGTAACCGACAACGCCCCCACTGGTATCGTCATCATTCAGCACGGCAAAGTGGTTTATGCTAATCCTTACATCCTCCGTTTGATGGGATACACTAACCAAGAACTGCCACACCTTGACATATGGCAGATGATTCACCCGGAGGACCGAGAGCGCGTCAGACATCACTACTTGGCACGAATGAGGGGCGAGGAATCTCCTGAAGAATACGACTTCCGCGTCGTCACGAGAACCGGTGAAGTCAGACACGTCGAACTCCGAGCCACGCTGATTCAGTATGACGGCGAGCCCGCTGTACTCGATCACATCGTAGATGTCACGGACCGAAAGCGAGCTGAACGCGGTCTTACGGAAAGCGAACAGCGCTACCGGAGGCTGGTCGATCTTTCGCCTGACGCGATTGTTGTTGTGTGCAAGAGCCGCGTAGTATTCGTCAACAACGCTGCATTGTCTGTGTACGGCGCATCATCCTCACAAGAGCTTATCGGCAGGCAGATGTCCGAACTCGTCGCTCCCTCTGAGAGCGATGGTTTCGCCGCGCGCCTAAGGTCGGTGCTCGAATGGGAACCAGGCGCATCACTCGCAGCGGAAGTTTGTTTTCATAGGCTCGACGGCACTCCTTTCGTTGCAGAGGTAGCTGCCGCGCGCATCGATTACGACGGCAAACCAGCCGTGCTTGCTGTAATACGTGACATAACCGAACGCAAGAAAGCAGAACAGCACCGACGAGAACTCAAGCAGCAGCTCGAACAGCACAAGCGCCAGTTCTACCGCGATGCGATACTCAGCATAACAAACGGCAAACTGGACATCT
>JARYME010000124.1 GCA_029907315.1 Armatimonadota bacterium
ATCAATGGCGACCCCCAGAGCCTCCAATACGTCGGCACTACCCGACGAAGAAGCCAATGAACGGCTGCCGTGTTTTGCAATCAGGGCGCCGCCGGCTGCTGCCACGATTGCCACAGCGGTTGAACAGTTAAACGTCGCTCTGCCACCGCCAGTGCCGCATGTATCCGTCAGTGGACCACTTACCTTGGGTCTGATCTGCTCGCAGTTTGCACGCATAGCGCGGGCGATTGATGCAACCTCTCTTATCGTCGGACCTTTCATCAGCAGGGCTACAAGAAAACCCGCTATCTGGACATCAGTTATTTCGCCCCTTCTGATTCCGTTGATGACAGTAAAGATCTCGTCTTCCGTGAGATGTTCTTGGGCAGTCAGTTTTCTGAGAATTGACTGAAACATTTCTTCGTACCTCTTGTACCTCGCTGTTTCAGGCAGTGAACTTGTAGCTTCTGAAAGCCATTAGTGTGGTAGTCCTGCAAATAGTTTCAATGGAACCGATTTTTTCCGTGACCACTTCAGCAAGTCTCTCGTACTCCTCAGACTGCACGATGGCGACCAAGTCGTACTCTCCGGCAACGGAGTAAACATCCACGACTTCATCCATATCTGCAAGTTGTTTCGCTGTTTGGGGAACTTTTCCCCGCTGAACGTGCATCAAGACCAGCGCTCTGACCAAGACTCATGACCTCCTGTGCGAAACTGCGATCTTATGGAAAACTTATTTGCTTGTGAGAAGCATAGCGCCCCGTTTCTCAGCTGTCAAGTGTTCGGACCGATTTCCAAAACCATTCCGTCCCAGGCTACTTCCATTCCGTACGGTGCGGTGATCTCCACCAGCTCCTCGTGGAGTAGTCCAATGTTGTGAGAGAAATGGGTCAGCACGAAACGGGTGTTCGAATCTACCGCGCCTGAGTGGGCGAGACTGTCTCTCAATGAGATTACGCCTCTCAGTCCCATGTGTGATGTGGATGGCATGTCCAACGTGCCTTGAGTACACTCCGCAATCACTGCGTCGAATCGAAAGTTCTGCAGAAAGCTGAGTGAGGTGTCGCTGTACATTCCTGTATCCCATGCAAAAAGCACTGTTCCGCCGTTCGAGCACACCACATACGTCAGACACATTTCAGTGGATATATGACTGCCGGGGACGGGGAAGACAGTCAAGTGATCGGCCTGAACTGGCTTGAAGGGTTCTAAACTTACAGTCTCCAGAGGAAGTTGCGCCTTTGCCAGGAGAGCCTCTATGAGCTGAATAACAGTGGGATTACCATAGACCTTAATAGGTGGGTTTTCAAGGTTATGTGCAAACGGCGGTCTCAAATAATGAAGCTCGTTTATTGCCAGGTGGTCTTCGTGGGAGTGGGTAACAAAAAGGTGCTTGAGCCTGCTCAGTCTTAGAGCAAATCTGAACTGTTGATAGTGTGTGTCCGGAGGCAAGTCTATTTTGTAGACCTCGTCGATCTGAACGGACTGTCTGGTCCTGATGTTCTTTTCGCCCGCATGTCTGGCTCTTTCGCAAGTTTCGCAGGCGCAGAATACTGCGGGCCAGCCTTCTGCAGCTGCTGTGCCAAGAATCTGTATTCTCACCGATTTCTTCTCCAGCTCTATGAAGTGTGACCGTCGGCAGTATTTAAACATCGGCAGAGCGGAGACCTGCTTGTGAGCGTGTGACTGAGATGGTATAATCCAGCCGACGGAAACGGTGCGTCGGCTGGAGGTTTTCCGCAATGCGAAAGTATATCGGACCCGCGGTAGTTGCGCTTATTGCCCTGGCTGTAATCTTCGGCGGTGCGTTTGTTAACTTGTTGACCGATTGGATGTGGTTCAAGGATCTTGGATATCAGCGCATTTTTGCCACCACGCTGTGGACCAAGGTACGCGTGGGGCTGCTTTTTGGGCTGGTGTTTTTCGCAATCATATATGGAAACCTATGGTACGCACGAAGAATTGCGCCTCCTCCTTCCCCGACCGGTATCGAGCAACAGTTGATCGAGAGGCTTGGCAGGCTTGCAAGAAAAGGCATTGGACTGTTGATATTTCTTGCAAGTATTGTGTTGTCCGCAATGGTCGGGCTCGAGGCGGCGACTCATTGGCAAGATTGGCTTCTTTATCTTCACGGCGTGCCCTTCGGGATCACTGACCCGGTCTTCCATAAGGATATCGGGTTCTATGTCTTCAAGCTTCCATTTCTGAGTTATGTGTATCACTGGCTTTTCTTTGCGCTCGCAGCTTCGACAATTGCCGCCGCCGCACTGCACTATGCCGATGAGGCATTGGAGTCGATTGCCGGCAGACTTCAGTTTGCGCCCGGGGTAAAGGCGCACCTGGCTGTGCTGGTTGCAGCAATGTTCTTTCTCAAAGCGTGGGGCTATAGGCTTTCTATGTATGACCTGCTGAACGTCCGCGGGACAATTTTTGACGGTCCAGGATACACGGAGCTTCACGCCAACCTGCCGGCGCTTTGGGTCCTTTGGGTAACTGCTATATTGGCGGGTTTGTTGGTGTTGCTCAATATATACCGCCGAGGAATAACTTACGCGGTGGCTGCCTTGGTGTTGCTTGTCGGCGCTTCAGTCGTGGTCGGCACAGCATATCCGGCAATGGTGCAGAGTTTCACAGTGAAACCGAACGAACTGGCTAAGCAGCGGCCTTATATCCGCCGGGCTATCAAGGCTACATTTGACGCGTACGGATTGAACGCTGTTGCAGCCAGAGAGTTTCGCGCGGAGCCGTACCTTACTGCAGAACAGATTCAGTCCAACACGCCCACCATAGAAAACATCAGGTTGTGGGATCAGCTGCACTTGCAGGATGTCTACAACCAGATCCAAACAATTCAGCAGTACTACTATTTTGCAGATTTGGATGTAGATCGGTACTGGTTGGCCCCCAAGCAGGGCGGCAGGCCGCGTTATAGGCAGGTATGGCTGTCGGCACGCGAGCTTGACGAGCAGAGGCTTCCGTCCGAAGCTCAGACTTGGATTAATAAACGTCTCCAATACACCCACGGCTACGGATTCGCGATGAGTCCGGTCAATGAAGTCAACAGCGAGGGGTTGCCTCAATTCTTCGTAAAGGATATGCCGCCCGTTGCTTCTGTAGACCTGCCCATAGTCAATCCAGGGGTATACTTTGGAGAGTTGACCGAGAACTACGTGTTCGTCAACACGACAGCTCCTGAGTTCGATTATCCTACAGGTGACAAGCACAAAGCTACATCGTATAAGGGTGACGGCGGCGTCAGGGTTGGAAGTTTTTGGCGGAAGCTGCTTTTTGCTCTGCGGTTTTCCGACGTCAACATATTGCTGAACGAGAATATCAAATCCGACAGTCGGATACTTTACTATAGGAACATTAGGGAACGCACTGAGCGACTGTTTCCCTTTCTGGACTTCGACAACGATCCGTACCTGGTGGTTGCCGACGGTAAGCTCTATTGGATGCGGGATGCCTACACTACCACCGGCTACTATCCGTACTCGTACCACTACATGGGCGGCCGAATAAACTATATTCGGAACTCAGTCAAAGTGGTTGTCGACGCATACACTGGCAGGGTGAATGCCTATATCATTGAACGACCTCATCCGGATCCAATAATACGGACGTATGCACGCATATTTCCCGGAGTGTTCAAGAACATACGCGAGATGTCCGCCAGTTTGCGGGAACATGTTCGCTATCCAGAGGACATGTTTCGCGTTCAGACCAGGGTGTACGCTCGGTATCACTACGGTCCTCAGGATCCGGATGGCTTCTATCGAAACAACGACCTTTGGGAAATCCCAAAGCGCGCTTTGGTAGCGGTTGCTGAAGGAGCGGAAGACGGCGAAATGATGGAGCCGTACTATGTCATCATGAAGCTGCCGAACGGCTCAGCAGAAGAGTTCATACTGATGACACCCTTTATCCGAGCCGGCGGAAGAAAAAACATGGTTGCGTGGATGTGCGCGCGGTGCGACGATCCGAACTATGGGAATATTGTTCTGTATCGCTTCCCTGAGGAAAAAAACGTCTACGGACCACAGCAAATTGCGGGCCGCGCCAGCCAGGATACGCAAATATCGCAGCAACTAAGCCTTTGGAACCAGGAAGGTTCAAAGGTCGGCAGTGGGAATCTACTTGTTATACCAATCGAGTCATCTTTATTGTATGTTATGCCCATATACCTTGTGTCGACCGGGACCAAGATCCCTGAACTTAAGCGCGTAATAGTTGCAATGGGCGACCGCATAGCCATGGAGCCGACGTTGGACGAGGCTTTGGCGCGTGTGGTAGGTGCTCCTGTATCTACTCCCAGAACGACCTCAGTAGTATCGGCCGAGGGTGGAGCAAAGCGTCAGCCTAGGGAGCAAGATCTGCAGTTGCTGATCGACAAGGCGGTCTCGCAATACGAACAGGCCATAGAGGCTCAGCGCCGCGGCGATTGGGCTGGGTACGGCCGCCAGATAGAAGCGCTTAGGAACACTTTGGCAGAGCTCAAGAGCAAAAGCCGCTGATATACGCAACCCGCCGACCGATTCAGAACACGGTGTGCAAATGCGCTTGACACGCTGTCTACGCTGAAACCTGCCGTCCACCAGCGGAGCCTCGTTTCACCTCCAAGCAAACCTTCTATCGGGCCACGTTTTGACGTCTGCGTTTGATGAGCAGGACTTGGTGCTGCTTGAAAAAATTTCCTCCGCAAATTAGCAAAAACCTCTTGACACAGGTCCAGCCGCGGCTTAGTATATCGCCACTGGTATCGATTGGAGACTCTAGGGATTCCAAATAGAGTTCTGCTGGAACCCAAAGTGTGCATCAAAGGATATGCTTTGGTGCCTTTTCGGAGACTAGTGAGAAGCAATGCCTGATCTGCATCTTTTCTACGGTACGTACACGCACAGCGTTGATCCGGCAGGACGCTTTGTTATGCCAAAAGTTTTTCGAGACAAATTGGGCTACACGTTTCTCATAACGAAGGGGCTCAATTGCTTGTGGTGTCTGACCGGAGACTTCCTGGAAACCGTCATAGCCCCGGCAATGAGAAAACTCAGTCAAAACCCTATTCGCGGGCTCTTCGATCCAGATGTTATTCGTTGGACGAGGCACCTATTCTCAGACATGCTCGAGACTAGGACGGACAACCAATATCGTGTTCCGCTCAGCCAAGAGCACAGGCGGTACGCCCGCATTTCGGACACTGTTGTCATTTGCGGCCGTGGGCTAATCATTGAGCTCTGGAGTCCGGAAGTTCTAGAGGAACACAAGAAGGCTGTCGAAGAGGACAAGGACATTATTGCTTCGGCAGAAGCTTTGGGCCCGCTGCTGAGTAGATTATTGGATGAACAGACAGACATCTCCGGAGCACACCTTTCACACGCCGGTCCTCAAGAATGAGACGTTGGCTTTGCTTGATCCGAAACCTGGCGGAGTGTATGTAGACGCGACCCTAGGCGGGGGTGGTCTGGCAGCTGAGATTCTCGAGAGAATTGGGCCGGACGGTCTACTTATAGGCATAGACAAGGATCCAGAAGCTATAGCCTATTCTGAGAAGCGGTTGGCGAAATACGGCAGCGCGGCGCGCATCGTTAGAGGCGACTTCAGGGACTTGAAATCAATATTGGCCTCGCAAGGTGTGAGCGTTATCGATGGTGCCGTCTTCGATTTGGGCGTAAGCAGTCGACAGCTCGATTCGGCGAGAGGTTTCTCGTTTATGCGAGATGAGCCGCTTTCTATGAAAATGGATCCGTCAAGCACGGGCCCTGATGCAGCTGATATCGTGAATACATACAGCCAAGATCAACTGGCGGATTTGATACGAGCGTTCGGCGAAGAACGTTACGCGAAGCGAATAGCACGCGCCATTGTTGAGTGCCGACAGAAGCAACCCATCACGACCACAGGTCAATTGGTTGACGTTATAGTACGAGCCGTTGGTGGAGCTTACAAGACGCAAAAGATCCATCCCTCTACCCGCACTTTTCTGGCGCTGAGATTGGTAGTCAATAAGGAATTGGAAGCTATCGAGCAAGGTTTGCCCGCTGCCATCGAAGCACTCAGTGAAGGCGGCAGAGTATGCGTTATAAGTTTTCACTCGCTGGAAGACCGGATCGTGAAAACAATTATGCGTCGGTACGCAGGCAAGTGTGTGTGTCCCCCTGCGGTGCTTACGTGTCAATGCGGTGCTCAAAAGGTCGTTCGCGTTGTGACGCGCAAGCCGGTTCAGCCGAGCGAAGATGAGATTCGTAGCAATCCAAGAAGCCGCAGCGCCAAGCTGCGATGTGTTGAGAAACTAAGTAGTCGGTAATTTAGTGGGAAGGGAGGAGCACAGTTACTTATGTCAGCAGTAGCAGTGAATGAAAGAGCTGATTCCGCGCGAGGGATTCTTCGCACCTATCGGAGAGAGGTTGACAGCAGTGTTTGTCGAGTGTACCGACGGCGTCCGAGCAGGTTTATTCACAAACTCAAACGTGTGTTGATAGCAATCGCAGTGCTTGTCGCTTTGGCCTACATCGCTGTTTATGCTGGTGTGACTGCACTTGGCTACCACAACTGTAAACTCTCCAAACTCTGCAGGCAGCAGCTAATTGAAAATGAGCGTTTGCGCGTGGCAATAACCCGCTGTTCAAGCCCTCAACAGATTGCCGCCGCGGCTGAGAAAGCCGGTATGATTTGTGCCACTGCCTACGAGTACCTGCGAGCGCCGCAATCGTTAGCGAGTGCTCGATAAATGTTTTGTAGGCTGGTTTGCCCATTTCTCGATTTCAAGCGAGGAAGGGAGTTCTATGGGCGCACGGACTAGGTCGGTTGTAAGGAAGAGAGCGGCATGGCTAATGGTGGGTTTTTTGGGTTTGTTTGGTGCCATAAGTGGCAGGTTGGTATTCATTCAGCTTTGCAGAGCCGACGAGTACGCGAAATGGGCTGACAAGATACGCTGGGCTAGAATCAGAATACAAACCACTCGAGGCACAATTTATGACCGCAACGGTCATCCGCTTGCTCTTAGCATCAGAACGTCGTCGGTTTTCGCTAACACCCGTGAGATTGAGAATGCAAACCTTGCGGCCTATCGTCTTTCTGCTCTCATCGGCGGGGATCCTAAAGAGTATCTGGCGAGGATTAGGGAAGGCAGAGGGATTGTTTGGCTGGCAAAAAAGATCGATCCCAGGCTTGGTGATCGGGTAAAACGGGGTTGGCTAGTAGAGCGAGGCAACTGGAAGCGATACGAGAGAATCCCGGGCATTGGGGTATGGTTTCATAACAAGCGGATATATCCCGCCGGCACTGCTGCTGCACAAGTCTTAGGGTTTACCAATATCAGCGGTCGAGCGCTTGCCGGCATCGAATGGAAATTCGACGAGACGTTAGCTAATCAGAACGGCGAGATTCTAGCAGAGGTAGATCCTAAAGGGAGAGTTTTACCGGAATCAGAAAGACGAGTAAAGACTGAGCCTAGGAATGGGAATGACCTTTTCCTCACGATTGATCTCAATGCCCAGCACATAGCCGAGCAAGCTCTGGCGCGCGTTGCGGACAAATTTCACCCTGAGAGTGCTTGTGCCATTGTTATGAACCCGCGCACCGGAGAAATTCTGGCGCTAGCAAACATTCCTTCATTTGATCCCAACAACGCGCTGAAGTTCCCACCAAAAACGTGGGCCAACCACGCAGTTGCGTCGTTGTATGAACCTGGAAGTACGCTGAAAGCTGTCACTGTTGCAGCCGGTCTGAACGAGGGTATTTCTCCCAACTCTGTGCTGGCGTGCTGCACTGGACGAGAGAAGGTTGGAAAGAGCACCCTTCGGTGTTCGCTCCATTACCCATATTCGTCGGGTCATGGTGCAGTCGACATGCACAAGATTATCACGTATTCCTGCAATATTGGAGCGGCGCACTTGGCGATGCGATTGGGAGCTGAGAGACTTCGCCGATACGAAGAGGCGTTCGGCCTGTTGGAAAAACCTCACGCTGGCTTCAGCTTGGAGGCAGTGGGTTATTTGCCCAAAGCAGACCGGTGGAGCACGGTGGGTTTGGCAAACATAGGGTTCGGACAGGGCATCGCTGTTACACCGCTTCACATGGCAAGCGTCTACGCCACGATTGCAAACGGCGGGGTGCGTGTGCCGCCGACGATCGTCTTGGGTACAGGTTCCAACGGCAAGATCACTACGCGGCCTAAGAGAGCACTACCGCGCAGGGTCATATCACGGGAAGCCGCTGCGAAACTCACTGAAATGCTGGTCGAGTGTGTCGAGGAAGGTACAGGAAAGAATGCGAGAATAGATGGTTACTTGGTTGCGGGAAAGACCGGCAGCGCACAAATTGCAAGCTCTACCGGTCGCGGCTATTTACCGGATGCTTTTGTCGCTTCGTTCATCGGTTTTGTGCCAGCAGACAATCCGCGGTTTACGATTGCCGTAGTCGTCAATCGTCCTAAAGGGTCTCATTTTGGGGCTACAGTGGCTGCACCCGCCTTCCGCGAGATTGCGCAGAAGCTGCTTTGGTATTATCACGTGCCGGCGCGTACCCCTGAGAGCGAGCGCGTTCGCCAGAAGAATAGCGGTTCGAAGAGTTTGGTTTGACTTTAGTGTTCACGGGATTTCGTGTTGAGTGTATGGAATCTGTACTGGCTGTCAGTATTGGGATTGCGGCATGGTAGGACGTCCTGGGATCTGGGCGGCCCGGGATCATCAGGCGCAATCCCATTCTGCTCGGCTCTCTGCTTACGGGCAGGTACCGCTCCGTTTTGGAGCGGGGGTCGGTCGCTTGTATAGGCCGACCCGCACTCAAAGTGGGGTTGTGCGCAATGGGCAAGATAACTGGGCGAGTCTTGTTCTGAGTTGCACAGCCCCTCTTTTTTATTTCGGTATTTTTGGAAGCACCCAGTATATTCTAATCCACAGCAGCCTCCGCGGGCGTTATAATCTTAGGGTATGAAGTTCTCAGATCTGGTCAGACAAATATCGGGATTGAAGGAATGGAGCGGCGGCGATACCGAAGTCGCGGCAATATGTT
>JARYME010000125.1 GCA_029907315.1 Armatimonadota bacterium
CACATTCGCGCCTTATGGTAACATTTCACACCGGAGATTCGCCCAAACTATTGCATTTCCGCGGAGGTGGAGATAAATTAGATGAGTAGGCGCGTCGCGCCGATTCATCTGCGTAGAAAAACTGTTTTCGACATGCTCTACGTGGAGGTGGAAATGGCGGAGAGAGCTTTCAAGGATAGACCTTTGAAGAGAATCACGGGCGGCGGGTTGAAAGATCGACCGCTTTGCGAACGCTGTGGGAGGCCGGTCAGAATCACCAGCGAGGA
Organism: Armatimonadota bacterium; assembly: GCA_029907315.1. Taxonomy (GTDB): domain Bacteria; phylum Armatimonadota; class UBA5829; order UBA5829; family UBA5829; genus CALJES01. The sequence continues at coordinate 267 of JARYME010000125.1, forward strand.
CTACCTGCGCAGCGAGATACTGTGCCCTACCTGTGCAGCAGAGGGCAGAACTTTTGAAAGCGACGAGTTTGATGTAAAGTCGCGCTACGCCTGAGGCGCAGCGGAATACGTGCACTGAGCATCTCGAGCGGATAACCCAACACAAGGCGGCAATGCCGGCGCGGCACCAGATTCAGTCTGGAGAACGCGCCGCAATTATAAAATTGTTGTTTGCCGCAGAAAAGGGGATTGTTAGTTCGCTCTGCCAAGATAATCCGCGAGCCAGTCCGCGATGGGCTCCAGATCAAATGAGTCCCAGTTTTCCGGGTGGCCGATTTCGAACAACGTGACCCCGATGACGTAGGGATCCCGTTTCATCTCCGCATCGAACCACCTAAGCCAATCCTTGTACTTTTCCTCAGAATCGCGTTTCCACCCTGGTTTTTGAGGATGGTTACCATCGTTGTCTACTCCACCCTCGGTTAAAATGATGGGAAGATCAAGCAAGTCCGGCGCATAGCGCTTGAAGATTGAATAGAACTGCCTATACCGCAGCGAATACCATATCTCAATCTCAGGATCTTTCGTGTACTTCAGCGTATACGCGTGATAAGACCAAGCACCTCCGAGCTTCTTCGCCATGCGGAGCGCCGGGATGAACGCCTTCAGCTTCGCCTCTATCTCCGCCGGCGGGCCAGGTGGACTGCCGACCGGTAGGCTGCCTACACAGGGTTTAAACCCGTTGTCAGCCATTATCTTGGCAAGCTCCGACCAAAAACGACAGTACCATTCGGCTTCTTCGACAGTATGCCAGCACGGCGTGTTGTCGCACTCGTTAGTACCCTCCAAGTAGTCAATAAGCTTTTTCTGCTGAGGGGTAAGGTTCTTCAGACTGGGATACAGCCATTTGTTCCAATAGTCGTGTGCGCAAGCGGCAGGATCATCTTGCAGTTTATAGGTCGTTGGGGTGTATATCCGAAGAACCGCTACACCTCTCGGATGCAGCTTTTTGAAATCGGAAAGCGCAGCGAGCATCTGAGGCGTGGTATCAAGGATCTTTATGACGTTACAATTCGCAGCTATGATCTTTTTCGCGCCGGCGGTGTATCTGTTGATTAAATGAATCCCGATCTTGCTGGAGACAGCAGGTTGTGTTGCAAAACAAGCAGCTGTTGAGACCAAAAGACACGAGAAGATCGCCAAGTACCGTTGCATAGTCCGGTTCCTCCTACTTGGTGATATCATAATCATAACACAAAGCAAGAGAGCTGTGCGCGGTTAGCATAGTGTCCCAGCGACAACCGCCAGCGCAAACGGCCTAAAGGGTTTTCACGCTTTTGTTGTTGTAGAGACCATAACTGAATGCAGATCCAAAGCAAGCCCGCGGCGCACAGCGTAACATTGGGCAAAAATCAGACATAGGAGGAATAAGCACAACGCGTGAGAGCGATCGTAGTGTTTTCAGCAGGGTTTTTATTCGTCCAGCAAGCTATCTCGGCATCGCCGCTTCAAATTCGGTGTTGGCAGCTACAAGACTATGATATGAACCATATCAAACAGCTCATCGACCTCGCATCGCTGTACAACATCAATCGCATTCAGCTGTCTCATAACATCGTCATGGACGCCGAAGAGCCCCTTTCAAAGCCGCAATTGGCAGCAGATATAAACGCGATTTGTAAATGGGCTCATGCCAAAGGCATCAAGGTCGACATGTGGACCCACGAGCTGAATGGTATCCCGAATGAACTGCTCAAAGACGGCAGGGTCGACATCGATAATCCTGAGTTGTGGAACTTTGTGCGAGAAAAATACGCACGACTCTTTCGCTTGTGCCCAAACTTGGACGGGCTTGTCCTCACTATGCACGAAACCGCTCAGTCCGTCTACGACGACGCACGCGTTTCAAGCTCTGTGCCGCCGCACATACGGGTGGCCCAACTTATTGACAGTCTGGCGTCAGTCTGCGCTTCGCTCGGCAAGGATATTTTCGTGCGCACGTTTAGCTACGAGCCCGCACAACTGCAGTGGATAATTGAAGGTATAAAGGCATGCAAGTCCGATGTGACCGTAATGAGCAAATGCGTGCCTCACGACTGGCAACCTTACTACCCCCACAACCCAGCCATCGGCAACGTCGGCGGCAAGAAGCAGGTAATAGAATTCGATCTTGGTAACGAGTTTACGGGGTTGTCGCGGATTCCTTACATCAACATTGATTATGTAGCCGAAAGGCTGCACTATGGGCTCTCGAAGGGCATAGTCGGAGCCGTATTTCGCGTGGAACGATTGGCTTGGCGATCCCTGGGAACTCCCAACTGGGGAGTTGTCGACGTATGCACGAGACTTCTTTCTAATCCCTCAGCGGATTCTCAAGCACTCTATAAGCAGTGGCTCGCCAGGCGTTACGGCAAGGGTGCAGTCGAGCCGCTGCATTCAGCCTTTATGAGAACACCGGAAATAGTGAACAAGACGTATTTCATTCTCGGTTTCTGGTTCACCAGTCATAGTCAGATACCTAGTTACAGCTACGCCAAGAGCAGCCTCCGCAACAGGACTACGGCTAAATGGGACCCTACGTATAAGCCGATCGAGCAGGAGCTTCTGAATCCCAACCGCCAAACTATCGAGAAAATCATAAAGGAAAAAGACATAGCGCTGAATCTTGCAGAGGCTTCCCTCAGCGACGTGGTACATGCAAGACCGTATCTCAAGAGCGAAGACTTCGAAAGCCTATTTGATGCGTTCGAAAGATTACGAGCTGCGGTCGTCGTATGGCGTGCTGTGACAGAAGTGGTTTTCTCGATAGATGTTTACAATGCAACTAAGAGTGATCGGAACCGGGAGTTTCTGGCGCAGGCTGCCGACAGACTGGAGCAACTTGCAACCGAGAACAAGGAGCACCTTATCGAGATGGCCAGCGATTACGCTAATCCACGACGCACAACAAATGTGGACAATGCGATGGAGCTCGTGCAGCTCGCACGAAGGATCCTCAACCAAGGGTCCGAGTAGTATGGTAAGCGGGCTGATCTCTTTGCCGCCGTGAACTCAGTCAGGGAGTACAGCACACTGCGCATTTCCTCGACTTTATGACATCCGAATAGATCTTTTCGAATCGGTCGCCCATGGCCTCGACAGAGAACCTGCTCGCGTTTTGCTTTGCGGACATTCCCATGCGGCGGCGTTCTTCGTCGTCCACCATGAGCCTCTCGACGGCACTCGCAAAGGCATCTGGATCATCTGGCGTCAAGATCCCATCGACTCCGTCGGATATGTTTTCCGGGATACCGCCCGCGTTCACAGCAACAACAGGCAGCCCCGCACTCATCGCCTCGCAAATTGCGATACCCTGGGTTTCAGTAGTCGAAGGGAACACGAACACATCGGAAGCAACAAATATGGGGTCGATGTCCGGTCTTCGCAGTGCGCCAACGAACCGAACGCTGTCTTCGATGCCCAAACGCGACGCCAGTCTGCGTGTTTCCCTTAGTGCCGGACCGCCGCCCACCAACAATAGTTTGACACGAGGATACCCCGAAAGCAGTTTGGCAAAAGCTCTTAGGAGCATATCTAGGTTTTTCTCACGCGCGATCCGTCCCACGTAGAGAAGCACAAAATCTTCCGGCCCTATTCCTAGATCGCTGCGAACTTTCTCTCTGGTACCCGAAGGCATCTCCGCCGCCGGAACAACACCTGTTTTGACCACTTCTATGGGCCTGGTGATGCCGTAGGAACGCAGAATCTGTTCAACTGTTCGAGAAGGTGCAACTATCAAGTCGCACTTCGAGTAGTACCATTTCATCAGTTGAACGATCGCGAGTTTGGTGATTATCATAGGTCGAACCGGAACGTAGTGGGCGTACTCAGTGTATAAGGTGTGATTGGTCGACACCAAAGGAATGCCCAGATTCCTCGCCCATCTGGCGGCGGTGATGCCCAAAATAAAAGGCGTCTGAGTATGCACGATGTCGGCATTAAGGGATTGGAAAACCTTTGCCAACTGCGGAGCCCAAGGCAGTGGGAACGGATAATCAGGCATGAGCACGGTGTGACGCGAGGGCCATCTAAACACGTTGTCGTGATTGTCCTTGTAGCCTTTGAACTGCGGTGCAAATATGAAGACTTCGTGCCCTCGGCGCGTCATTTCATCTCGGAGCGTACCAACGAATACACTGACACCGTTTATAATCGGCTCGTAACTCTCTGTGAAGATGACTATACGCACCGCAGCGATATTTCCCTCGTGCCGTTCTCGTCAACAACGTGTTTACCGCGCAAAAGAAGCACTTTCCACACTATACAAAGCACGCAAGTGGTTAGGATTGGTCTGCACCTTCTGAGTCGCCAGATCTGGTCGAAGTTCGCCCGGACCTTCTGCTTTCGAGGAAAGCGATCACGTCCGACAGTTTGAACCTGCGCTGATTGCCGGGTGTTCGGAAGTGCTTTAGGATGCCTTTGTTCGTGTACCGGCGGACTGTAGTCGGACAGACGTTCAGCAGCCTTGCGGTATCCTCAAGTGTTATTGTGGGATCCAGCAAACGTTCAATCAGATCTGCTCTGGATTCCTTGAATGTCTTGTAGGATCGCTGCGCGACTTCTTCCACTTCCCCTTCAAATAACGCGCGCAAGTGGCTTGGTACCCGCGCCCATTTCTCTTCGAATGACGATTCGCGACGCTGCTCAGCCGCAGCTTTCGCCGGCTGCTGTTGCGCAGCGCTCTTTGGTTGAACTGATGAAGTTTTCGTACTGTGAGGTTCCGTCTCAGCCGCCTGTGCTGGTTTCACTGAAGACAGTTGCTCCACACCGGTCCGTGCTTCAAACGACTTCGCCTGAGGCTCGCACGAAGGCTTGATCGGCCGCGGAACACCAGTGCCTTCGGTCAGGTTAAGCAGTGGCTGCTGCGCATCTTCAGCCGGTGAGGACAATTCCACTTTAGGTCGAGGCTGTTCTTGCTGCGACTTAGGCTGGTCTAAGAATGGTAGAAAATCCTCCACTTGGGGGATCTCTGCTTCTTCAAACAGGCCTGCAGCCCCTTCAGTCTTCGCCAACATATGGCTATCGTATTCGCTTCTTTCAGCTATAGCTACCGTTCCGGTCGTCTGCTCCATACGAACAGGCTGTTCGTGCACAATTGTTGGAGCTTCTACTGTCGGCGTGGTCGCATCCGCCACTTGCGAGCCACTTTGGATCGCGGACATCGTACTCCCAGTCTCCGGAGACGCATTCTTAACCGTACCCTGCGCCTCTTTTTGCGGTGAAGGTCCAGCTACCCGTTGCTTCTTGGCGCGCAGCTCCTGCGCCATTTGCTCTACTTCTTTGAACCACTCGCCCAGCTTCCTGTCGTACACAGCCATCTCCCCTTCTCCTTATCTTCAGCACAGCATCATTGCGTCGCCAAAGCTCAGGAACCGGTACTTCCTGCTTATGGCTTCTTGGTATGCCTTCTTGATCAGCTCCACGCCGGCAAACGCGCTTACCATGATAAGCAGCGTGGATTTTGGCATGTGAAAGTTGGTTACAAGAACATCAACAATTTTGAATTCGTACCCTGGCCTGATATACAGACCCGTTTCGTCGACCACGGCGCGCACCTGGTGTTTTCCGACGGCCGCACTTTCAAGCGCTCGAGCGGTGGTCGTCCCGACGCAAACGATTCGACCCCTTGCTGAGTTTATAACTTCTGCCGTCTCTTCCGGTATTTCATACCTTTCGGTGTGCATCCGGTGCTCTTCGATATTCGCGGTGCGCACAGGCCGAAACGTCGCTATGCCAACGTGCAGTGTCACGAAAGCTATCTTCACCCCTTGAGCTCTTATCCTTTCGAGGAGCGCCGGAGTAAAGTGCAAACCGGCGGTCGGCGCGGCCGTAGAACCCTCCGATGCTGCGTAAACAGTCTGATACCGTTCCGGGTCTTGAACAGGCTTATGAATGTAAGGGGGCAAAGGAACCTGCCCAACGCGGGCTATAATCTCATCTACGCCGTCCCGATGTAACTGCTCAGTACTCCCGCCGGCTTCGTCAACTCCCCTCGACACGAAAAAACGCAGTATTCTCCCACCCGACTCCGTTCTATCAACAACTTCTGCTCTCAACTCCGAATCAAAACGTAACACAGTGCCGACCGGCACCCGCCTGCCGGGCTTAACCATTGCTTCCCAAATTCCCGGCTCGCGGCGCTCTAGAAGGAGCGCCTCGACTCTACCACCGGTCTCTTTATGTCCCAGGAGCCTTGCTGGTATTACGCGGGTGTTGTTTAGAACCAGAACGTCTCCTTCCCGCAAAAACTGAGGGAACTCGCGAAAAATATGATGTTCGATGGTCTGTCTCGACCGATCCACAACCATCAGCCGTGACATATCCCTTTCAGGCAGCGGCTCCTGAGCGATCAGTTCTTCGGGAAGATCATAATCAAACTCTTTCAAGAGCATATTGCTCCAGCCCGATTGCGTCTCTTGGGTTGTATAAGTGCGGCTTTTCAGGTAATAGGTTTGTGTAAAGGTTCGAGTGCTCAAAGCTACAAAGTCGACCCCTCTCGGCTATGATTCTACCCGCCGCCTGGTAAGCGTGTCAACGGAAATACAGCGTAATTTCCAGTCATAGATTGCACACCTTGCACCCTAATATTACCAGGACCGGACCCAGGGATACATCACCACCATCCACATAGTGGAGTGGGCAATCTCAGAGTAGCGACAGGCGGATTTTCGCTATGTTGAACTGCGCGACGGGATATGGTAGAATAATTTTGTCTGCCGTTAGCCAAGACAAATACGAGCTGACGAAGGCGGCATCTATTCAGCAATTCCACTGCAGGACGCGTGTGGAACGAACGATAGTGCCGTCTTTATGCTTGTAATAAGGTGCAGACAACCAAACAGAATGCAGCCAGCACCTGCAGGGCTGTGTCTCTTGGCAGACCAGCAACTACACCGGTGCCTGTAGAGATAAAAGCTGCGAAGAATTATTTGATGGAGGCGTAAGATGGCTGAGAAAGGTAAACTGAGTAAGACTGCAAGGGCTTCGACCCATTTCGGTAAAGCAGATGACGGAAGCATAGTTGTTGAAAACGACAGCTCTCGGGGCAAGGTCTTTGTGCAGGTCAAAAAACTGCTCTCTGAAGCTAACATAGGATTTCAGAATCTGAGCTCGTCTCACCCGATAATCGTTAACAAGGGCAGCTTCCAACAAGCATTTGAGATTGTCAAGAAGGCTCTGGTCGAGAGCGACGGTGGTCGCTTCAGAATTGAAAAGGAAGAGCCGGGACTTGCCGTGCTTGTAGAGAACGCTCCCAAAGATCCGACCAGGATGGTCATAAAAGAAAGTCCATTTGTGTGGCACTCAGCGGTGTAGTCGCCTGGAGAAAACCAAGCAGCACGCATTCCACCCCCTTCTCTCAACAAAGGCAGCCGGAGCGGCTTTGTAAAGCCGCTCCGGTTTTGCTCACAAATAGTGCCCACCCAGCACAGCGCTGGATGGGCAAAATAATCGGCTAAGAGCAAACTGCCGATTGGGCCCTGAGTGTTTCTTATCTCCGTCTTCGCGCGAAGCTCAGAAGTCCTATCAGGCCGGTTCCGAGCGCAAAGATACTTCCCGGTTCCGGAACGCAGAAATCGAACCGGTAGAAAGTACCATCTGAGAACCCGATCTCGACCCAGTCAACCATGCCGCGCGCAGAGGAGCCGTACTTCACTTCCTCGTTGATTGCGCAGCCGTCAAAGATGTTGAATACTTGCCCCGACGGCAGCGGTGTCGTTACCGTGGTGTCAAATACCGCATTGGGCCACGAAGACAACACTTGCGACCAGGTCCTCACGGCAGCATCAATCATGCAGAACCACTTCGCATTGGGACCTATCAGGTCGTATTCGTAGAAGGTCCAAGCCGTGCCTCTGCCGTATGATGCGTAAGGCAAGAACCTGATATTGCGCTGATTCGTGCCGTCCTTGCTAACCTGCAGGTAGACGCTCGGCGGTTCCCACTGGCTTCCATCACCCTCAAATCCGGCTGTCCGAATTCTGAAGTGAGTGATGTCCTTGAGGTAGCGTCCTTCGAACATGTTCGTTCCTAAACCGGCCCACGCCAGATTGTTCGCCACAGACTTTCTCGGTGCACATTCTACTCCTTCGACAAGCGGAGGGATCGTATCGGTTCGTGCCCTAAAGCGAACGTATCCGTCTCCTTCCGGACCAGCTTTTACTTTCTTTGTCCAACCCAAGGCAGCATAGTTGTCCTCATGGATGTAGATTGTTTCAGCCGAAGCCGCTGCCCCAAACGCAAGAGCACACAACATTGCAAGCACCGCTAACCTTGTTCTCATTTGATCTATCCTCCTTTCCTCTCGTCTTCTCGCCTTGAATCAGCTCGATGCCGTTTTGTTGAACAGCAATCGGGGGGCCCTACCCGATTGCACGCCTACAAACATCGGCACTGCTGTTCTGCCCAATACCTTCGTCACTGTCATCGGAAGAGTTGGGCACTCGTCTCAATGGCAAGACAAGTGCCCGGATATTCTACTTTTGGAATGGCTCGTCAGCGGAGAATCTACCTCCTCCGTCGAACGAACCCTACAAGACCCACTAAACCGGTCGCCAAAGCAAGTATGCTGCCGGGTTCGGGAACGCCCAGCATGTAAGT
>JARYME010000126.1 GCA_029907315.1 Armatimonadota bacterium
CGCCGACAAAAAGGACGCTGCGGCACGAGAGAATCCTGCTCGCTAAGGTTTCGTTGTTGGTAGAAGGTTTGTTTTTTGCAGTTGGCACTTTTGCTGTTAGGACGAAAAACGCGGCGCAGAGCAGGACTACGATAATGAACAGTGCGATTAGTATCAGTCTTACAGCCCTGCGCATCGCAATAAGCGCTTGTAGTTTTCGACGATTCGTGAGACGACCTCTGCGCAGCTTTGTACGCCCTGCAAGTGCGTCTCATATATGAGCGGACCGGAGTAACCGATCTCAGCCAATACATCCATTAATCGGCGCCAATCGAGTTTTCCATCAAAAGGCAGCCAGTGACGTTCTGTGCCGTCCTGGTCGGATATGTGTATGTTCACGAGCTGGCGTCCGACGCGTCTGAGTAGCTCTGGGACGTCTTCGGGCGGGAACAGATGGTTGGTGTCGAATGTAACTCCGACGTTTGGCCGGTGAACGAGTTGTAACAGCTCCAGCAGCTCGTCTAATGAGTTTCCTATTTCCCGCTTCGGCAGAGGTTCCAGTCCTAGAACAATATCGTGCTCGGCTGCGACGTCGGATGCTTGTCGGATGATCTCAGCGGCGCAGGCAAGCATGACCTTGCGGGGGCAGTCATAGGGAATGTCGACCCCGGGATGGACTACGACTACCTTTGCCTGCAATGTGCGTGCGACGCTAATAGCGTCTAAGATGCCTTCCAGAGCCCCTTCCCTTTCTTCCTCAATAGGGGACGACGGGTTTGCGTACCGGCCGTAAGGTGCATGGACTGACCAGAACTCGACCCGAGGGTTTTTTGTTAGTACCTGCAAGACGGCTGCGTTATCCCACGCGAGCGAGTGGTAACACTCCATGGACTGCACTGGGGAGTCATTCAGCGCTTCCATCATTTCGCGCATAAACGTGACCATCATGCGATTCTGCTTTGAGTCGAAGTTGCGGATTCTTCCCTCTCGACCGTCGAGGTATGCAGACTTTACCAGTTCCTGGGGCATCACTCTAACGAAAGAGCTTCCGGAGACCCCCAGTCGGAACCGCGTGTTCATTTGTGAAGAGGCTGCGCTATTTGGTGCAGACGTTGTCATTTCGACTCCGGTCTCAGCATTCTTTTTTGGGATTCGAGGGGCCACTGTTCGAATGTGACAGGCGGAGTGGGGCGCTGTTCCGGTATGCGGAGATACTTTGTATTGCCCTCGCGGACAATCTTGCCTCCAGCCGCCTCTACTACTTTGCATGCAAGCTCCACACACGTATCTATCAGTGTCTGATAGGTGTAGTCGGTATGCGCGAAGGTTCGGTCTGCCAATTTCGGCAGATATGATTTGTAGTTCTCATCCATTTTGGATATTCCTATCATGCATCCGAGCACACCGCACGCTGATGCGGCGTTGCAGTCTGAGTCCTGTCCACAGCGGGTTGCTATCTCCATAGTTTTTGCCATGTCCGCACCGCCGTAAAGCAGCGCGATTGCGACATATGCCGCGTTCAAAACCGCGTCGATGTTGGCTTTCCTGCCTGGGCAACAGTCGACATCGTCCTGGTATTTGCGCTCCAGCTCTTCCCATGTCTTAGTCCAATCATCGGGATACCGTGCATACCAGGAGATTACGTCTCTGATGCACTTTGCAAAACGGCTCTCTGGGGGTACGCAGCCGAGTGCTCTCTCCACAAGAGCTTTCACGTCGGACTCGAAGAATCCCAGGGCGTACATACCAGCTATCCACATTCCGGAGTACACGGCGTCGCCGTAGTTCATGATGTGCCCAAACAGCTCGCAGAATTCGTTCGACTGCTGGGGCAATCCCGGGCAGATGAGCCCAAACCCGTCGCACTCTATCTGAAAGTCTATATCGTCTGCGTGGAGGTTGTATTTGGGGTGCCCCGACAAGGGCGGCATGATACCTCTGCGGATGTTATCACGTGCTGCGCGGTTCGCGTGCCAAAGTGGGTACTCGGAGGCAGCGAACGCTCTCTCGGCCTGTTCGATAGTAGGTTGAAGCCCGTGCTTTTTTAGGACGTCGATGAAGGTTACGTCGACATATAAATCATCTTGTCGAAGTGAACGTTCCAGAAACTGCGGTTGCCACTTCCGCAAATCACCAGTGATTCGTTCTCCGCATGCTTTAAACTCGTAGGCGTCAGCGAATGTTACGCCGACACCCTGTCCGACCCATCCTCCTGCGATGTGATCTTTGAGTTCTTCCAGGGAGAGTTTTCTCTCATCAGGGGCTGCAGTGCTGCAAACCAAGCTGAGCAGCACCACGAAACAAGTCATACTTCGCATCTACGGGACCTTTCGCACGCGTTCGCCGCTATTCTTTCTTAACGGCGTGCGCTAGAATCACCTTCAACTCTCGACTCAGGTTTCCAAAGGCGAAACGCTGGTAGTATGTGCAGCGTATAGTCATGAGGTGGTCAGGGGTCTGGGTGTAGAGATCGGCCTGTGTTTGACCCTCAGTAATGCCGAAGAGTAGCATGTCACTGCGAGACGATTCGGTTTAATTCAATACGCTGCGTAGCCAGTAAGGAGGTAGCTTTTTGAAAAGCTCGCTGATTGGAAAAGTTTTAGTGTTGGTTTTGCTGCCTGTGTTCGTATTTGCTTCTTGGACGGCATACGGTGCTGTTCTCTCCCGAATATCTCCCGAGGATGCTAAGAACATAATGCCCGTGTCGGAGATAAAGCGCGGCATGAGGGGCTACGGGCTGACTGTGTTTCACGGCACAAAGATCGAGAGATTCGATCTTGAGGTTTTGGGTGTGCTAAAGCAAATGAATACCGGCGGTGACCTGATACTGGTTCGCATTGGCGGCGGGCCTATCACCAAGCGTAGCACCGGCATAATCGCGGGCATGAGCGGCAGCCCGTGTTACATCAATGGAAAGCTCATCGGCGCGATAGCTTACGGCAGCGGCTATGCGAAAGAGCCAATAGGCATGGTGACTCCGATAGCCGATATGCTCGAAGCTTGGGACGAACATCTTCCGAGCCGACCCAGCGGACATAGTTCACCGCCGGCAGATCTGCCGGAGCCAATCAGCGTCGGTGGGCAGTTGGTGCGGAAGGTAGCTATTGCACAGCCGGGAGCTGAGGAAGTTGGTGTATCTAATGGGGTCTTGCACATGGTGCCCCTTATGACGCCGGTGATGGTCAGCGGGCTTTCGCCCCGCGGAATAGGACGATTGGCTGAGCTGTTGAGACCCTACGGTGTGCTTCCGATGGCAGGTCCGGGAGGAAAGGGCAAAGAGAATGTTGCCGCTGAGCTGCGTCCTGGGGCTGCGGTCGGAGTTTCTCTGGCACGCGGCGACATTGACATTACCGCAATTGGAACGCTCACTTATCGGCGTGGCAACAAGATCCTGGCGTTTGGTCACCCGATGCTGGGCATCGGCGCAATAGATGCTCCGCTCACGACGGCGTTTGTAGACGACCTGATTTCAAGCTACAGGGTTTCATTCAAAGTTGCCTCGCCGCTGAAAACGGTAGGCCGCATATTCCAAGATAGGCCGTGGTCGGTGGCGGGCGCTTTGGGGACTCTTCCCAAGACTATTCCGGTCACTGTTTCAATCAGGGACGATGCATTCAACAGAAGCAGGACCTATCGAGTAGACGTAATTAATCACCCGCTGCTGGCGTCTACGTTGCTGACTTTGGTCGTGGGCGAAGCGATCTATGAGTCTCATCCCGTGCCTGGCGATGCCACCGCCGAGGTCGAGTATGAGGTGGTTGCCGATGAGGTGGGCAAGATTACGCGCAGCAACTTGTTCTTCGATTCGACCGCCGTTGATTCCGCCGCGATATCGGACCTTGCCTATCTATTACGGCTGCTGAGTTCAAACCGGTTTTATCCTCTTGACGTCAAGTCGGTGAACGTAAAGGTCCGCATATCGGGAAAGCGCACTACTGCCGTAATAGACCGGATTTTTGTCAAGGAACGAGAGTATGAGCCAGGCGAAACAGTGGATGTCGGCGTCGTGCTGCGTCCTTATAAGCAGCCGCGGGTTACGAAAACCTTCTCTGTGAAAATACCGTCGACCGTGCCAGACGGAAAGCTTATCCTATATGTAAGGGGCGGCGCTTCGGTCTCGGAGGGCCCGAGCATAGTTGGTGTTAGCTCAGGCGAGGGCGGCGCGACGATGGCGGTTGTACAACCGGGTTCGGGGTCGGAGCTGGCCAGCGCGGATAATGTCAAGCAGCTGATCGAGAAATACCTGAAACGCGAGAAGAACAACGACATCGTGGTACAGTTGCTGACGCGCAGCACCACTGTAAACGTGGCAGGTGAGAAGCTTACCGGTCTGCCTGGTGTGATAGCGGATGTGATGAAGTCCTCTCGCAGTTCGGGAGTTCGGCTCGAAAGGGAAGAGGTTAAAAAGGTGTTTCCTACGGAGCTTGTGGTGTTCGGCTCAGCACAGCTTTCGCTCGATATCAAACGCCGCGACCTCAGCGAGACCAAGACCCTTCCCAAACCCAGTTCGGGTGTTCCAGGCACGACCTCGGATTCTTCGCCTCCGTCCAGCGCCGCATCCGTCGATTACGAAATGGTCGACGATTCCGAGGATTACGCCGAACAAGCACACTTAGAGCTGGCTGCTTCCGGGAACGGCGGACCGGAGGCAAAACCTTCGTCGTCCGGGGTTGAGGTTGAGGAGAAACCGGCAGAAAAACCGAGTTCGGACAAACCTGAGGTGACCGGAACGCAGGAGAAAGCTGCGAAAGAGCCCTCCGTCCCAAGAACCGAGGTCAAGACGGTCGTCAGGCAACCGAAGGTATGGACCCAGCGCACACAGAGCGATTTTGCCAAGGGTCGTGGATTCGGGGTAGCTGTTTCAAGCGACGGCGGGCTAGTCCTGGTGCCTCGTATGCGCAAACTGGTGGAAACCGCTGAGCAATATGTCTGGTGTGCTGTGCCGGGCAAGGACGGCAGCGTATATGTCGGTACGGGTGACTCGGGCAAGGTATACCGTGTCGACAAGTCTGGCAGAGCAGAGGTTTTGTATGAGACAGGCGAACTCGAGGTTCACGCGCTGGCTGTCGATTCGAAAGGAAATCTCTATGTCGGCACTTCTCCAAACGGGAAGGTCTTTCGGATCGGCCCGGATGGCAAAGGGGAACTAATCTTCGACGCTGAGGAACGATATGTCTTGACACTTGCTGTAGATTCAGAAGACAACCTCTACGTCGGGGTTGGGGACAGCGGCAGGGTGTATAGAATCATTTCAAGCGGCGAGAGCTCAGTATTTGCCGAACTTCCGGAGCAGCAAATAATCCGGCTCCTTTGGGATTTGCAGGGAAGTTTGTTTGTCGGAACCGGAAACAGTGGTGTTGTCTATCGTGTGGATAGATTCGGTAAAGCGATACCCGTCTTTGACGCGCCGGAGGAGTCTGCGACTGCGCTTGCCGTCGACAAGCAGGGGAACCTGTATATCGGGACGTCCCCGCAGGGCGCGATATATAAGGTGTCTGCCGACGGTCGATCTAAGGCGGTGTTCACCAACGCGCCGAGGGTGCTGTCGATGGTTTCTGACGCTCACGGCAACGTATACGCTGCCTGCGGGGAGTTCATTGTTCGCATATCTTCCGACGAAAAGACAGCGCAGTTCGATTCAGGTGACGAGAAAGTACTATACTTGTGCCTCGCTTACGACCGATCGTCCGATACGCTGTTTGCCGGAACGAGCGATTCGGCTTCAGTTTACTTTGCTCCGTGTACTTCTATGGAAGGATATTACGAGTCGGCGGTTCATGACGCTCAGGCGGTGAGCCGGTGGGGTCGGATTAAATGGGCCTGCAAGGCACCCGACGGCACCTTGGTGGAGTTTCATACGCGGACCGGAAACTCTGCAAATCCTGATGACGCGTGGTCTCCTTGGTCATCAGCCTACGTCGACGCTTCTGGAGTGCAGATTACGAGTCCGCCCGCCAGGTTCATCCAGTACAAAGCGGTTATGAAAGCAACAGATCCCGCGAAAGCACCGAGAGTTTCTTCTGTGAGCATAAGTTACCTGCCTCCGAACGGGAAGCCCAAGTTGACGCTTCTTTCACCGGTTGGTGGCGAGGCGTGGTCTGGCAAGAAGACGATACGGTGGAGCGGTTCAGACCCTGATAACGACACGCTGGTTTATGACGTATATTACTCTAGCGACGGCAAGAATTGGCAGACTTTGGTAGGTGGTTTAGGCACTGAGAAGCCGGATGCCGTTGGAAGTTCTCCCAACGCTAAAACGGAAGAAGAGATTACGGCGAAGGTCAGGTCCGAATTGGAGAAATCAAAAGACGTGCCCGAAGAAATGAAAAAAGAAGTTCTGAAGGATGTGCCTGCTGAGAAGAAGCTTACCACTTCGGGCGCGCCTGGGCAGCCAAGCCGAGAGGCTCCGACGACCAGCACGTCTTACACTTGGGATACGACCAAAGTCAAAGACGGACGATATTTCATCAAGGTGGTGGCAAGCGACAGGCCGTCCAATGCAGTCGATGCGCTGGCCGAGGAGGTCGTGTCGGATCCCGTTGCTGTTTGCAATACTCCGCCGAAGGTAGTGCTGTATGCCAAGAAACTCGAGGTGCGACAGGGTCAGCGCGCAGAGATCAGCGGTAGTGCGTCAAGTGGAGTTGTAGATTTGGCAGGTGTGCAGTATAGGGTGGACGGTGGGACCTGGATGGCTGCTTCGTCCGATGATGGAATATTCGACTCGCCGTATGAGCCGTTCACGATCGCGCTGGACAGCCTGTCTGTGGGGACTCACAAGATAGAGATCCAAGCGGTTGATACCGCTGGCAACGCTGCAGCGGACACCGTGCAGGTGAGTGTTTCTGCGGGAAACAATAGATAGGCGCGGCTTGGGAGTTGGAATAATCACATGATGCGAGCGAAAGGAGAGGAGAGCTATGACGCACATGCGTTTTGCATTGGGGCTTCTTTTTGTGTTGGGCTTGGTGGCTGCTGCTGCCGGCGTGAGCGCGGATGGTTCGCGGCTGGCTGTCGGCGACGTCATTATGGTCACTGTCGACGGTGAAAAGGATTTCACGAAGGAGTATCAGATCAACTCGGACGGATGCATTACCCTGCCTATGAATATACCACCAGTGAAGCTGGAGGGCCTCAACACTTCGGAGGCCGCTGCGGAGTTGACCAAGGCGCTGAAAAAAGTTCTGGTTAACCCGCAGGTGACGGTGGCGTTTCTCAAGCGGGCCAGCATGCACGTGTTTGTAGTGGGCCAGGTGAAACGGACGGGCCTTGTCGAAATCGGTGTAGGCGACAGGGTTCTCCAGGCGCTTGCTCAGGCTGGATACGATGAAACATCCGACTTGTCGCGCGTCAACGTGCGCAGGGGTAATCAGATAATCGACCTTAACCTGAAGAAATATCTTTCCGGCGAAGACCTTACCCAAAACATCGAGCTGCAGTCGGGCGACACGGTTGTTGTTCCACGTGCCGATATCGAGGTTGTCGGTTCGGTGTTGATTACCGGCCAGGTAAATAAGACGGGTACACTGCCTCTGAAGAAGGGAATGACGTTCCGAGAAGCGATGGGTTTGGTCGGCGGCGTGACCGTCGAAGCCGACACGGACCGAATCACGATAAAGCGAGAGAACTACGCGGAACCAATCAAGATCGATTACAAACGAGCCATGGAGGGCGACAAGACCGCAGATATCGAGCTTCAGCCGGGAGATGTAATATTCGTGCCCGAGATTGAGACTGCGTTCTTTACACTTATGGGTGCGGTGAACAGGCCGGGCCAGTATCCCATAAAAGGCAAGTTGACCCTGAGCGAGGCGATAGGCGCAGGAGGCGGTCCCGTCCCGCAGCTTGGCGACTTAAGAAAGGTGCAAATTGTTCGCGCTGCAGGTCCGGACGGCAAGCCCGGTGAAACAGTCTGGGTCGATCTTACGAAGATCCATGAGAAAGGTGAGCCGGAGCCGATCGTCCGGCGGGGCGACGTTATAACAGTCGGCGCACACAAACAGGGCATAAACGCCTGGGAAGTAATACGCACTATCCTGCCGTTTGCCTGGATTTTCCGGTAGTCACTCCTCTCGCGTGAACACTTGGATATCGTCTGGCGCAAGAGGGTCCTGCGGCTGGGGCTTAAAACCTTCAAGGGCAGCGGACACAGCATATTCTCGTTTTAATCGCTGTATATAGCGCCGAACCGCGGGAGCGTCGCTCGGGTTTACCTGAGCAACTTCGAGGACGTGCTTAAGTGCTGCCTCCGGGTCGCTTAGATACTCTCGCCACATCTTGACTCTGTGCAGTACATACCAGATTTCGTCCTGCGGCAGCTTGTTTGATTCCGGCGTAAGAACTATCACTCGCCTGGGAAATCCGATAGCGTCGAGAGCGTCGAAATCCGCGTCGGAAGCGGGGATCCAAGCGGCCCAAGAATGGGCTCTCCATGCCGCTATCCAAGGCACGTCGGTGTAAAGGGCGACGCGCATGCCGCGCAAGGCAAGAGTCGAGAAGTAAGTGTGTGCAGGCTTGTTGAGTTTGTCTTCATCAGCCTGTGTGCGCCAGAGCACAGCTGGCACCGTTTGATAGCCTGCCAGGAAAAGGAAGCTGCCAATGAGCACCCGCTTGTAGAAAGGGTGGAGTTTCTTGGCTTCCAAAAGTAGAAGCAGGTACGATGCCGCGTAAAC
>JARYME010000127.1 GCA_029907315.1 Armatimonadota bacterium
GTTATGCCTGGGGACAACGTGACGATCACTGCGGAGCTGATATATCCGATTGCGTTGGAGCAAGGTTTGAACTTTGCTATTCGCGAGGGCGGTCGCACCGTCGGCGCCGGAGTAGTCTCTGAGATTATTGAATAGGTTGAGACGGGCGGTTCGTATATTGTCAGACTAACCTGAGCTGCCGGGTGAAACCAATATGCGGTAGTTCAGGTGGATACTGCGGAAGGCAAAATGGCAAAAAAAGGCAGCGGCGAGAGCCGTGTGATAATCAACTTAGCGTGTGAAGAGTGTAAGCGTCGTAACTACACGACGTTCAAGAACAAACGCAACGATCCTGACAGGTTGGAGTTGCGTAAGTACTGCAAGTGGTGTGGGAAGCACACCGCACACCGGGAGACGAAGTAAGCTGGGTCGTCTGATGACTGGATGTCGAGGTGCTGAGTTGTTTGCGCACCTGCGGTAGTTGTGGTATAATTCATGACGGCCCAAGCTTACAACCGATATAGAGCACGTTTGCGCAGGGGCATAGCTCAGCTGGTAGAGCACCGGTCTCCAAAACCGGGTGTCGTCGGTTCGATCCCGGCTGCCCCTGCCATTTTTTGGATTCTCACGAACGGGGTGGCCCCAGATGGCAAATGCAACCGCAGCGAAAGCTGCATCCAAGGGGAAACAAGACGGTATCATAACACGCATCATTCGGCCATTCGTAAGTTTGGGCAGGTTTGTTCGAGAAAGCTATATTGAAACCTTTCATAAGTCCTCGTGGCCGACTTGGAAAGAGCTTAGGCAAATGACTGCCGTCGTCATATTTGCCATACTCGTCGTTTCGGTGTGGATCGGAAGCATAGATTTCATTCTTAGTAAGATCACAGAGCAAATCAGCGGCGGTTCGCTGGTTCGCTAATTGCTTATTGGTTGCGTGGAATATGGCTGAGAAACAGTGGTACGCAGTACATACATACGCGGGGCACGAAAATAAGGTAAAGAAGAGCATCGAGCGCCGCGCAGAGTCGATGAACATGAAGGACAGGATCGGAAGAATCCTTGTCCCGACGGAAACAGAACTGCGTACACGCGGCGGCAAGCGTCAGGAAGTTCAAAGAAAGGTCTTCCCTGGCTACATTCTCATTGAGATGGCTCTCGATGATGAGACCTGGCACTTGGTTAGAAGCACGACGGGTGTAACCGGATTCGTTACCTCAGGCAATAAGCCCGTTCCACTGCAAGAACAGGAAATAAAAGAAATCCTTGAAGCTATTGAATCGCCGGATAGAAAACCGAAGGTCAGATGGTCCAAAGACGATGTTGTGCGCGTTGTGTCCGGTCCATTCACCGACTTTACCGGCAAGATTGAAGAAGTCAACGTACAGAAAGAGAAGCTGAAGGTTCTCATTTCGATATTCGGAAGAGATACTCCAGTAGAACTCGATTTCAGTCAGGTAGAGAGGCTCTAGATGGCAAAAAAGGTTCTAGCCGTTGTCAAGCTCCAGATCCCTGCTGGTAAGGCTACGCCGGCTCCGCCTATAGGTCCGGCGTTGAGCCAGTACCAGATTGCGATCATGGAGTTCGTAAAAGCATACAATGAAAAGACCGCCTCCATGGTAGGCCAGATTATACCGGCCGAAATCACCATTTACGAGGATAGGTCTTTCTCGTTCGTTCTCAAGGCGCCTCCGGCATCTGAGCTCCTCAAGAAAGCTGCCGGGGTCGAGAAGGGTTCTGGGCAACCCAATCGGACCAAAGTGGGCAAAATTACTCGAGAGCAACTGCGCCAGGTGGCCGAGCAAAAGATGAGCGATCTCAATGCCAAAAGTATTGAGGCGGCAATGAGAACGTTGGAAGGAACAGCGAAGTCAGCCGGTATAGAAATTATCGACTAACCGGCAGCTTACATTTACAAACCGCAGGCGGCAGGCGAAAGCCGTTATCCCTATGTTGGGACCTGCGAAATCCTATAGGCGGAGGTTATAGATGCCTGTTAGAGGAAAACGCTATTTAGAGGCGGTCAAGACCGTTGGCCCCCGTCAACCGCATCCGCCGCGTGAGGCACTGGAGCTGGTCAAGCAAGCCGCCAACGCCGGATTTGATGAGACTGTTGATGTCGCCATAAAACTGGGAGTAGATCCGCGACACGGCGACCAAATGGTTCGTGGAAGTACAACGCTCCCGCACGGAACAGGCAAGTCTCGTAAGGTCGCCGTGATAACACAAGGCGAGAAGATTAAGGAAGCGGAGGAAGCAGGCGCGGATCGAGTTGGCGGAGAAGATCTTGTCAAGGACATTCAGAACGGT
The DNA here is from genome assembly GCA_029907315.1 of Armatimonadota bacterium. Taxonomy (GTDB): domain Bacteria; phylum Armatimonadota; class UBA5829; order UBA5829; family UBA5829; genus CALJES01. The sequence goes on from JARYME010000127.1 coordinate 2,290, forward strand.
TGGATGGACTTCGATGTGGTCCTGGCAACCCCGGATGTCATGGGAATGGTCGGCAAACTGGGTCCAATACTCCGTTCGAGGCTTCCGAACAAGAAAGCTGGGACTGTCGCCGAAGACATAGGCAGGTTGGTCCGAGAAATTAAGAGCGCTTCACGAGTCGAGTATCGGGTCGACAAGGCCGGAATAATTCATGCCCCTATTGGCAAGGTGTCGTTCAGCGTGGACCAACTTTACGAAAACCTGATAGCTCTCGTCGATGCACTGCTAAAAGCAAAGCCTGCCTCAGCGAAGGGCAAGTACCTGCAGCGCATAACCGTGAGCTCCACTATGGGTCCAGGCGTGGACGTTGACGTCAACGAGGTCCAGCGAGCGGTGGGTCGCTAGAGTCTCAGTTGATCGGTTTCGAGGGGCGAAAGCGTAAGTAGCAAAACTGAATACTGTCAGCCGCAGACAGCCGGTACCCGGACGGGTTTAATGCTCATTTAAATTGTGAGCGCCGACCGAGGCTTGAGAACAATCCGGAATTGGCACTTGTGCGTGCCAAGAAGGAATCATCGAGGGCTGTCTGCACGGACAGCCTTTTTTCGTGGTTGAGTCGGTTGAGATCTCGTTTAGGAACAGCAGCTCATAGAAAGAAAGGAGGTGAGAAATATTGCAGGTGGCTCAAAAACAACCAAGGCCTGAGAAGGTAGCGGAGGTAGCAGAGATAAGAGAACTGCTTAGTGCTGGCTCTATTGTGCTGACAGACTTTCAGGGTCTAAACGTGAAGGAAATCTCCGCACTACGCAGCAAGCTGCGCGAGGTCGGATCGGGCTATCGGGTTGTGAAGAATACGCTCTTCAGACTGGCAGCCGCGGAGACTCCGGCAGCTCAACTTGCGGAGAATCTGGTTGGTCCAACTGGAGTCGTTTATACCAGAGAAGACCCAGTTGTAGCTGTCAAAGCACTTGAAGAATTTGGCAAGACTGCCAAACCTGTTAAGATAAAGGCTGGGTTTGTGGACGGGCATATTCTGACGGCGGAACAGGTTCAGGAGCTGGCGAAAATACCGCCGAAGCAACAGCTTTACGCAATGGTTGTCGGCGGACTTCAGAGTCCGATTACCAACCTTGTAGGAACTCTGCAGTCTACGCTCGGTCAACTCGTAATGACTTTGCAGGCTGTTGCGGAAAAGAAGGAAGCTGCAGCAGCATAACGCTGGTAATCCCAGAATAGTCTGAATCACTAAATGCTATCGAGGTGACGAAATGGCAAACGTAGCGGAAATCATAGAAACCATCAAGAACATGACAGTGCTTGAGCTCAACGAACTTGTCAAGGCCCTGCAAGACGAATTCGGAGTCTCGCCTATGGCGATGGCGGCGCCGGTTGCCGTTGCCCCTGGTGCCGGGGGTGCTGCCGCTGCGCCAGCTGAAACTGCGGAAGAGAAAAGCACTTACGACGTTATCCTGGCATCTGCGGGCGATCAGAAGATCCAGGTTATAAAGGTCGTGCGCCAGCTGACCAATCTTGGTCTCAAGGAAGCCAAGGAGCTGGTCGACGGTGCTCCAAAGTCGATAAAGGAAGGCGTGTCAAAGGAAGAAGCGGAGCAGATGAAAGCTGCTCTGGAGGAAGTTGGGGCCAAGGTAGAGATCAAGTAGTCGGAAGACAGCACTTCGTGAGTAAATGCGTCCCGTTGTCGGGCGCATAAGCTGAGCCGTCCCGGAGTTAGCGCAGAGGCAGTGTGCTAGGGTTAAACCTGTCCGGGGCGGCTGTTTTCAATTAAGCAAGAATGGATACCGTTGATGGCTTGATGACTGGAAACGAAGAGTCTGAGGGGGCGCTGGCTGCTGCTGTGTGCGAGAACCGATAGGTTAGAAACCGAGTGCGGTCTCAAGGCAAGCTTCGCAAATGCAAAAAGCTTGATTTTCTGCAGTACTTGCCGATAATAATTACTGGCTTCTAGCGACTAGTAATACTGGAACAAAACCAGTGCGTGAATCGTATAATAAAGTGAGCAAGGCACACCTTCTCTCTTCCTTCTCCTCCTTTCCTCTTGCCCTGGTTTGAACAAAACCGGGGCATATTTCTTTTTGGGTTCTTCACCGGATCACTTCGTATATCAGACTCGGTCCAGGGCGTTGCTGCGGGCCCAAACAGTAGGCATCGGCGATCAACTTCCTAGCCGCGGATGCTCGCTCGCCATCATTCGCGTGTATTTCGGCAAGCACTTCGCCCCGTTCAACAGGATCACCAAGCTTCTTTCGAACGACCACACCCACGGCCGGGTCTATTCTGTCCTCTTTACGCTCACGTCCTGCGCCCAGAACTGCTGACGCTTTACCTATTGCCGCACAATTGATCGCTTCGACGAATCCGCTCTCGAGACTTGCTACTTCTTCTTTTATTTGCGCTAGTGGCAGAAGACTCGTGTCTTCAATAACGCGTGAGTTGCCTCCCTGAGCAACAATTATTTCACGAAACACCTCGAGAGCATCTCCGCTGTCTAGTACAGCTGACGCTCGGGCAGCACATTCTTCGTCTGACCTAGAATACTCGACCAGGTTCAAAACAAACCCGCACAGCTGCACGCAAAGCTCGCGCAGATCGCTAGGGCCGCAGCCCTTCAGCGTGTCAATTGCCTCAACAACTTCCAGGGAGTTTCCGACGGCACGTCCGAGAGGCTGGTTCATATCTGTTATGACAACAACTATCTGACGGTTAAAGCTTTGGCCTACAGCGAGGAGCATGCGCGACAAGTTGCGGGCCTGGTCTAGGTCTTTCATAAAGGCTCCGCTGCCGACCTTGACGTCAATCAGGATAATATCGCTTGAGCAGGCGATTTTCTTGCTCATAATGCTTGCCGCGATAAGGGGAATCGAATCTACGGTAGCTGTTACGTCACGCAAGGCATAAATCTTCTTGTCGGCCGGCACCAGATCATCCGTCTGGCCTGCAATTGCTGCGCCGATGTGTTGCACCTGTTGAATAAATCTGTCAGCATTCAAAGCTGTGGTGAAACCTGGTATCGACTCGAGTTTGTCCAGCGTGCCGCCAGTAAACCCCAACCCTCGGCCTGACATCTTTGGTACCTTTAGTCCACACGCTGCGAGCATCGGCACAAGCACAAGTGTGGTCTTGTCGCCTACACCCCCGCTGGAATGTTTGTCTACCTTTATGCCGGCAATCTTTGACAGGTCGAGGGTGGTGCCACTATCAACCATTGCTCGAGTGAGCGCGATAGTTTCGCCGAGCGAAAGACCTTGCAAATAGGCAGCCATCAAAAATGCTGCCATCTGATAGTCCGGTACGCGACCGGCATCATAGTTGAGTACAAGCTGTCGAATCTCTAATTCACTTAATTCTTTACCGTCCCGCTTGGCAGCGATGACGTCTACAACATTCATCTGCTTTGAACCAATCGATAGTGAATTAGTTCTGACCCGGGTTTCTGACCGATAGAACAGCTCAGGCACTGCATCAGTTGTGAACCCTTCTCTCGACGCACATCGCCACTGCCGTCAAATCGCACCTCGTAATCAGCTTTTGGATCGAGCCCATGCAAACGAATCTCGACAGTATTGTTGGCACATTCGGCACGCCTGAAGACTAAAACGAACCCTTCGTTCAGATCCGGTCTGTGGAATTGATACGCCATCCAGTGTTTGGGCTCGCGCGAATACGGGAGCAGGGGGTACCATGCACCGACAAGCAGATGCCGCAGTTGTCGGTATTTATCTAGGAGTTTCTTAGCTAGAGCACTATCAAACTTGGGATCATCGGCTATCCAAGCTGGTATTAACGAGCAGGCCATTGTAGAGTGAAAAGAGTAGTCATCAAGTCTCACCAGGGGCGTGTCGAAGGTATTGTTGGGCAGGTACTGACTCAGCCCCCAAATCTGGGCTTGGTCGACGTCATTGTCGAACCAGTAATCACTTTCCTGGTGCAGGTGCATACGCTTTATCGTTTCAAGATCGATCCTGCGCCCGCCGGAAGCACATTCCTCACGGATACTATCTGGATACTCGCGAGCCAGCCGGTCCCAATATGCGTACAACCCTTCGATGTACTTGATTTCTGTAATGCCTTGTCGGTCCGGAGGATCGTTGTACCTCCAGTAAGGCAGAGGGTCCATATTGAAGTCCTGTCTGTAGAAGCGGAACCCCGGTATGTCCATGAACCGCTTCACGATACCGAAGAAGTACTCTTGGACCTCGGGGAGACCAAAATTGAGCAGATATGTGTCCTGCGGGTTTGGTTGACTGGCAAGACACCACTCAGGATGCTCCTTGTGGATCGGGGTTCCAGCCACCACTCTCTCCGGTTCAAACCACAGGCCATACACCATACCGTTTTCCAAGGCAGTTCTAGCTACGGGTTCGATTCCATTAGGGTATGCGTCCTTGCGTGGTGTCCAGTTGCCTGCGCCCGCCGGCCATCCTCCTTCAAACCACCCCGCGTCCGTTATGAGAGCTTCTACACCCAAAGGAGCATAGGCTTTTATGAGAGATATTTGGTTTTCGGCATTACACTCATTCAACCAGCCCCCACCTCGCGTGAAACATGTATTCACGAAGAGTATCGGAAGTGGAGTTCTACCGTTTATCTTTGCACAGTAGTGTTTGTAGATCAGTTGCCGAAACTGGGCGTTTGCCTCCATCGAATCGCCGTGCCACTCAAGGATCAAGATGCGCGGAGTCCGGACTTTCTCCCCGGGATGCAATTTGAACCGCGTCAACTCCATTCCAGCCCTCAGAACAATGGCGCGCTTGCTGCACCGCAGTTGAGCCTGCCATTGTCCCGACCACCCGACAGCCGCTATCAATGCTCCAAAACCCGTCTCGACTTTGAAAAACGGGAAGTCTTTATTGGAAGATCTACCTCCGCCTGCACTGAGCAGCTGTGGATGCAATTCATCAACTGGGACTATGCTGACCTCAAAGTCAGACGGGTCGGCAGGAGCACCTTTTGTACGGTGTAGTAGGTAAGGTGTTCCATCTCGGGGTGCTTCGATTCGGATGTCGGCCGCCTGAATGTCTTCGATAAGGGGTGTGTCAGTCGAACCTGTGTTTTCAAAGTATACAACCCAGTCAACAGCTGGGAAATCGGAATAGAATATGGCCTCCCTCGTTACTCGCAGCCCGGTCTCGCGGTCCGTCCACTCATCGATCGCGAGCTTACGGACAGAATCCAGCTGGCAGAGTCTACTTTGCTTCCCCCATCGGTTCAGTAGTTCACAACTCGGTTTACCGTCATACAAAAAAGAAAACGATGGAGTCGTCAGCATTTCCTCACCGCCTGCAGCGCCGCATCCCGTGTATGCCAACAGCAGCAAAAGGCACGAAAATTTCAACACCACTATGCTATGCGAACAGCTCAAGGAAGTTCTTGCCTTTTATGAAGCCTTCTTCTCGACCGACAGCGCTATCTTCGTGTTCGATCGAAAGGACACCGTTATAGCCATTTCGCCGCAGACAAGCAATGTATTCTCCCCATCTTACGCGTCCGAAACCAGGAATAACGTACCGCCACCAGCCGCCCATCTGATTTCCTAGATAGCGAAGTTTGTCGTCGCGTATCTCCGTGTCCTTGGCGTGCGTGTGGAATATCCTGTTTGCATACCGCTCCACAGCTGCTATGTAGTCGATCTGCTGATGGACAAGATGTGAAGGGTCAAAGTTGAGACCGAAGTTCTCGTGGGGAATAATTTGGAACATTCGGTCGAAATGGGCTAGTCCTTGGAGACAGGTAGCGAACCAGTTCTCCAGTGCTATCTTCACGCCTTTTGAAGCTGCGTATTCGACCAGCGGTGTAAACACTGCTGCGCAGTCTTCCTCGATTGTTTTGATCTTGTCTTTGCCTTCAACGGGCATCCCAGCTAGTGTACAGACAACCTTGACATCCAGCTTGTCCGCTGCATCAATAAGCAGGCGGAAAAATTTGGTGTTCTCCTCACGCTTTGCGGGGTCGGTCATGTTGGTGTACCAAGCCAGACTTGATATAGCGACATTATGCTTCTGCATCAGTTCCTTAATTTCAGCGGCGCGGGCATCGTCGAGACTCACAAAATC
>JARYME010000128.1 GCA_029907315.1 Armatimonadota bacterium
CACGTGCGGGAGCGCAATTTCCAATACGTTTTTTCGAACGGACGATATTGCGGACTCAGGTTCGCTGAATGAGCCGGGCTTTATGACAACTGTGTAGCTATCCCCGCTTCTATCGACTGAGGAGATATTGGAGCTGCGCATCTGGTTTCCGCTTGGAGGTGCGCTGTTGTTTTCCTCGCTAACCACGCGGATGTTTGTCGTGTAAATGATCCGTTTGGACAGAGGTCGCGCACAGTCTATCCTCAGGTATAGAAAACGACCATCGGTGCAAGTGTACACAGCGCGAACATCACCGCCCTTGCTTATTTCGCGAAGTAAGTGATCTCCTGTAGGATCAATCAGTTCAGGGCGGATTCCTTTCCAGTCGGCTGGGGAGCCGTCGACTGTTATTGTCCCAGTTTGAACGTTTGGCATTGTTCGTTTCTGCAGCACGCCGAATATCTCGTTTCGTCGAGCAAAGCTAGTCAGAAACCCTTTCTCGAGTGCTGTTTGCGATTTATAACACCTAATGGCAGATTTCTTGGCCTGAACAGCTTCGGAACTCAACGGCAGCGTAAACCATTCGGTTTCGCCACCTGACAGCGCATAAGGAGGAGCAAGAGGTTCGTTAACGTGTTCGCCTCTTGGTACCGGCCAATCTCCTCTGTGTACCAGATATGTAAGCAATCTCATTCTCGCGGCAAGCTTCGGGTTTTCCAAACCCAGCTGTGTGATTGCCGCTGCAACAAAGCAGTAAGCGGCATAGTGATCCGGATGATCGTCAAATGGGTGCGGGGCGCAGACTATGGTCGGTTTTTCAGCAATCAAGATTGACAGTATGTCTCGCAGTAGACTCTCCCCGCAGTACGGAGCTCTCAGTGTAAATGAATTCGCATAAGGGGAACGGTCTGTTTTTGTGGCGTTGGAAACATATAGGGTTTCACTGCTCCAATGCTCGGTCCAGAGTGCCGAGATGCCGCGGTCGGGATAGCCGAGGAATGTTACCTGTCTTTTGCTGATGCCCAACTTGCCAAGCGCCAGAAGGGTCTCCTTTTGTCTGCGATAGGCATACTTGATGCACATTTCCGGTGTGACACGGATTGTGCCGTAAGCTCTGGCGACCCCGATACGATAACCGTCCCCATTGGTTATGAGGACCACTCTTACTTTTGCCCCTTTGGCGTTTGCCATAGCCAGCAAGCCGCCGCAACCTAGAGTTTCATCGTCGCAATGCGGTGCAAAAACTACGAGGGAGTCGTTACCGTTCGGCTTCGTTAAGGTTGGGAGCTTGGCGTAGCGCTGCCAGTCGTTCGCAACGCGTATTCGGTATTGGATGAGTAGTGCAACAACTGCAAATCCCGCGGCGACCGCAACTACCGCGCCGCTTGCCAGTTTCAGCGCCTTGGAAAGCTTCACCTTTTTCATCGGAAAAGTCCAGAGAGTTCGAGGAACGCCGTGACGCGGAGCGTTACTGCAGCCCTAGTTTACTCGAATCTATTTGATCGGTGCAACGAGGGTGGCGATGGTGCAGAGGTACTACGGCCGGATGACCGGCAGCTGCAACACAATTCGAGGCTGTCTTAGTGCTAACGCTAACTAGGTGGGAAGTAAAAACACCTGTCTGAAGGTGCCTAAACTGAAAAGGACCAGCTCGGTGTTTCGGGCTGGACGTTCGGGATGTACAAGCTTCAGAGTGGGTTACTCAGGAGGCTTTGGTGGGCGGTGTTGGACTTGAACCAACGACCTCTTCGGTGTCAACGAAGCGTTCTCCCCCTGAACTAACCGCCCAACCTATCGACGTATATTCACGCCCACTATTCGTTCTGCCTCGTGGGAACTACCGTGGTTGTGCTGTCCAAGCGTAAACCAACGCTCTTCAGCACACCGCTCTTTTGAGTGAGCTGCTTTGGTGAGGCCGTCATCGATTGCCGATAAAAGTATAATTCGAACGATGCAGCAAAGTCAAGTGGCGAGAAACGAAGCGTATACTGTTCTGTGTAAAATTGGGCTGAGGTATGTGGTAAGGACAGTTCGTGAAACATATCTACCCGGGATACGGCAAGTTCTTGTTGGAACGCAGCGCACGCTATTGGACAAGCTTCTCACCTTTTTGTAGCAACAAACCTGACTCTCCGGTAGTTCTTCGCAGTCTCCGCATACGTTTGTCGGATGTTCGCAAATTGACTATCCGTACCGGCTTTGGTACACTAGTGACGGAGCGACGGCCAGGGCGAGTGGCGGAACGGCAGACGCAGCGGACTTAAAATCCGCCGGGGCAACCCGTGTGGGTTCGAATCCCACCTCGCCCACCAGAGCGTATAGCCACTAGAAACCGCAGCCCGCTTAAGCCTGCTAACCTCCTCTTAGCAACACTCAGCACTGCAGCTTCCAGCCTGCAAAGCATCTAAATGGCTCCTCAAAATCTCAGCAGGATACAATCGGCTTGTTCATAAACCATAAATCCGGAGGGAGACGAGGTGAGTTATATAGGTCTTGATATCGGTACGACAGGTTGCAAGGCAGTGGCTTTTGACAAGAACGGCCGCGAGCTTGCCAATTCGTACCGCGAATATCAGGTGTTATTTCCTCGCGAGGGTTGGGCAGAATTAGACTCGCGAGTCGTTTGCGATTCCTGTCTGTCGGTCGTACGTGAGGCGGCTTCTGCTTGCGCTGAAGATCCGGTAAGGGGCATCGGTATATCGAGTCAGGGCGAGGCATTTACTCCTGTAGACAAAGAAGGAGACTTTCTCGGGAATGCAATGGTTTCTTCCGATGCTAGAGCTGCTTCCCTAGCTGACAAATGGAGCGACGAGTTCGGCCGAGACCGGCTTTACGAAATCACTGGGCACACCGCTCACCCGATGTTCACGCTATTCAAGCTCGTTTGGCTTCGTGAGAACCGCCCGGAAATCTGGAATCGCGCTGCAGCTTTCCACTGTTTCGAAGACCTTATCCATAAGCTGCTGGGGGTCTTGCCGGCGATGAGCTGGCCCTTAGCTGGTCGAACCATGCTTTTTGATGTGCGATGCCACGACTGGAGCGATAGTATCCTTGAAGCACTAGATCTTGACCGAGCGAAGTTGCCCAGAACATTGCCGTCTGGGGCGGTTGTGGGCAGGATTCCGAGAGATGTATGCAACGGTTTAGGGTTGGCGCCTGAAGCTGTAGTGGTGGCTGGCGGACACGACCAACCGTGTGGCGCACTGGGTGCGGGCGTTACTTCGTCAGGTACTGCAGTCTACAGTATAGGCACAGTGGAATGCGTCACTCCTGCTTTTGCGAATCCTGTTTTCAGTCCTCAGTTGTTTGCCAATAACCTTTGCACCTACGATTACACTGTGCCAGGTATGTATACTACGGTCGCTTTCAGCCTTACGGGCGGTAACCTACTGAGATGGTTCCGTGACGAGTTTGGACAGCTGGAACGCGAATTGGCAGAGCAAACCGGCGAGAACGCTTACACTCTTTTGCTTCAAAAGATGTCAGCGAAACCTACATCGCTGATTGTCCTCCCGTACTTTACGCCGTCGGGCACGCCACGCTTCGACATGAGCACGAAAGGCGCGATTCTGGGACTGCGCCTCGCCACAACCCGTGGGGAAATCCTGAGAGGTTTGTTGGAAGGCGTAACGTTCGAGATGCGTCTCAATCTGAAGATACTGAGCGAGTCTGGGATAGCCGTCAATGAGCTCGTCGCCATAGGCGGCGGGGCAAAGAGCAGCGTGTGGCTTCAGCTTAAAGCAGACATCCTAGGTAGACACATAAAGACAGTAGCAGTTACCGAGGCAGGCTGCCTTGGCGCTGCAATGCTAGCCTGCGCCGCAGATACGGGAGAGGACATTCGCGCAATCGCGTCTAAGTGGGTTCGTGTGACAGGCGAGATAAGTCCTGAACCTTCGAACACCGAATTCTACAGCTCAAGGTTCGCGAAGTACCTAGAAGCGTACGAGGCTATTAGTTCTTTGAGCATCTAGCCAAAGTTGTTCGCACACGAGAATGAGGCAACAACGAGGCTGTCTGGTTAGGGGGAGGAAAACTATGGTAACACCGACGGTTGGATTCATAGTTTACGGGGTTCACAAGGATGGGCTGAAGGACCCTATGGGTCAGCCTTTTATCGACGACGCCATAATTGCTCGGTCGAAACAGGCCTTAAAGGACGCCGGACTGAAGCTGGTTGAGCACGACATAGTTATTGCCAGCAAGGACGAAGCTAAGGCCGCTCTTAAGCGAATGAAACACGATGAGGAAGTTTCCTCAGTTGTTCTCTTCACAGGAACATGGGTATGGGCTGCGCATTTAGTTGGGGCTATTCGCGACTTTGCAATGACTGGTAAACAAGTCCTTATATGGACGCATCCGGGTTCACAAGGTTGGCGTCCCGTCGGCGGGTTGGTACTACACGGGGCGCTTATGGAAATCGGTCTTCATCACAAGTTCGTCTACGGTGCATCCGACGACCCAAAGGAAATCGAGAAAATCGTAAGTTTTTGCCGAGCTGCACATATCAAGCAGTGGCTCAACATGTCCACTATAGGCACATTCGGTGGTCGCGGTATGGGACAAACCTGCGGGGTAGCTGACCCGTCACAATGGATGAAAATGTTCGGCATCGATATTGACTCCCGTGATACCACTGAGCTCATCAGAACAGCACAGAACATCACCCCTGACGAGATAAAGGCTGTTGAACCCCGGATCAAAGAGTTATTTGGCGATCTTCCCGACATGAACGTCGTCAACGAGCGATCCATACGCTTATGGCTCGCCATCAAGAAAATCGTAGAAAAGGAAAAATGGGACTTCTACACAATACAAAGTTTCCCAGGGCTTGGTGATGATTATTCAGCTACCTGCTTTGCCCAATCGATGATGCTTGAGGATGGCTGGGGCACCTCCACGTTGGGCGATTTCAACACCGCACTTACCGTGCTATTACTCCAAAAGCTTTCAAAGGAACCAGTCTACTACGGGGATTTGCAGCACATCGATAAAACCAACAACGAGATCAAGATAATAGGTGATGGGGCCTGCCCGCCGTCCCTGGCAGGAAAAGTTGGTCCGGCAGGATTTGCAGAGCATGGGATTCCGACCGAAGGTGAGGCAGGCGGACTGTCCGTCAAATTGGTATGCAAGGTCGGCGAAGGTGTGCTGGCAAGACTTGGCAGAGTAGACGGTCAGTTCACAATGGTGATCACCAGGTGTTCCATCTTTGAGCCACCGGCAGACCAGATTGAACAGCGAAAAGCGGAGTGTGGAATACCGTTCTGGCCCCACGGTTTCGTTACGGCACATTGCGACATTGAAAAACTGCTGCAAAATTGGACGAATGAGTACGCGTGTCTCGGCTATGGTGAGCACCTATATCCGGCGCTTGTGGACTTCTGCGAGATGACGGGCATAAAACCGATTTTGCCGTGAGACGCACAGTGCCAGCAGTGTGAGGTTGCTACGGAGTCGTCCGTATAGCTTTGTCGGATGGCAGCCTTCAGACGTGTGGGGATATACGTATGAAACCACGAGAGCTCCTGCTGCGAGAATTCAAACCCAAGCCAATGCTTAAAAGGCCGGACAACACGCCGTCCAAGGCGAAATTCCCAGCCATAGATGCGCACAATCATCTCTTTGGTCAGATACCGGCTGAAGAGATGGTGAGGATCATGGACGAGGTCGGTGTGCGCGTTTTCCTGAATCTCTCGGGTAATGTAACGGTGCCGTTTGATGAGCAGGGCTACGTGCTGAAACGGGTCGATTTCGACTGGTTTGTCGAAAACTACATCAAGCCTTACCCGACCAGGTTTGCGGCGTTCACGATGTCTGATTTTGCCCAGTGGGATGACTTTATACTCATAAAGGACGAACACTTCACAGATCGTGCTATACAGCACTTTGAAGAGGATGTCGAGAAGGGCGCGCTCGGATTGAAAATTACGAAAGAACTCGGGTTGAAGTTCACCGACTCGACAGGCAGGGTTATTCCTGTGGATGACGAGAGGTTGTTCCCGATATGGGGGCGGGCAGGAGAATTGGGCAAGCCGGTACTGATCCATGTGTCAGACCCTGTTGCTTTCTTCTTGCCAATAGATGAAACGAACGAACACTATACGACACTACAAGAGTTCCCAGGGTGGAGTTTTTACGGGTCGTTTTATTCGAAGTGGGAATTACTGGAGCAGAGAAACCGCGTGATAGCAGCTCATCCCAAAACGACATTCATTCTTCCCCACGTGGCGAACAATCCTGAGGACCTTGATTCTGTTGGGGAGCTGTTGGATCGTTTCCCAAACGTCTATATTGACTTCTCTGCACGGATTGATGAGTTGGGCCGCCAGCCGTATACGGCTCGCGACTTCTTTATAAAGTATCAAGACAGGATTCTCTTCGGCACGGATATGCCGATTTCGCCCGACGTCTACCGCGCGTACTACCGTTTCTTGGAGACACGAGACGAGTACTTCGAATATCCCGACTACATCGGTAGATGGGGCTACTCGAGATGGCGAATCTATGGGTTGCACTTACCAGATGAAGTCTTGCGTAAGGTCTACTACGAAAATGCTCAGCGTGTCATACCTGGATTGCCTTGAAACAGAAGCATCATTTGCGCCGTCTAACCAGCTGCTAGGTTTGCCGATAATTAGTGATGTCTGTGCACTGTCGGCAACGAGGTAAGTACAGCGATGTACAAAGGCTCTAGGTTACTTCTTCTGTGTTCAACCTTGCTTGCATATGTCATATCCGGGGTCACAGCCGAGCAAACGCTCACGCTGTCGTTAGAATCTCCGTCTTTAGGATCGCAGCTCAAGGACGTCGGTCAAACGAACAACTACTCAGACTCAAAAAAACCTTCCGCGCACGCAAGCGCAAAATACATGAAGTTGGGCAAGGTGGGCATTGTCGTGGCTGCGAAGGCAGATATCTACCAGGCGCGAAGCCCCAAGTCGGCAAAGTACACCACAGTCAAGGCGGAGACACCGCTTGCTATAGTCGATGACGTCGGTTCGTGGTACGGAGTCCTGATGTCAAACGGGTCCGTGGGGTGGATTTCGAAACACTTGGTAAGGTTGACGGACTACGCCGTAGTCGCAGACAAACCGCTTTACACCAGCTCAAGGTATGCGTCCCGTGGCGGTCACGCGTCGAGAGGCGAAGCCCTGGGAGAGGCCATAGTGCAAACTGCTCTCAGGTACCTGGGCGTGCCTTACGTCTTCGGTGGGACCGACCCTTCTACGGGCATGGATTGTTCGGCTTTTGTCCAAATGGTTTTTGCCCAGTACGGTGTTAGGTTGCCCCGCACTGCTCGCGAGCAAGCGCAGGTAGGAACAATCATTCCTCTCGACCAACTTCAACCTGGGGACAGACTCTACTTTCAGTGCAAGAACTCTTACGTAGACCACTGCGGGATTTATGCCGGAAATGGTTATTTTATTCACTGTTCGGCTTCAAGGAATGGTGTGGCTGTTGACAGCCTAGCCTCTGATTTCTACTGGCGATCCCTCGTAGTTGCAAGACGCTAGCTAGCGGCACCTAGGTTCGCGTTCATTAACCTTCACGGTTTTTCACGTTGGGCGCAGGTTGCGGCCGTATTGTTTGTCATATAATAGGCAAGCCATGGCCGACCAAGATACGGAACTTATGCTGCGGGCCGCCCAAGGCGATGAAGACGCGTTTGCAGTCCTTTTCAGCCGGTACTACGCCAGAGCTGTAAACGTTGCTTACAGGTTCTTGGGCAGCCAAGACGCGGCTGAAGACATAGCGATGGACGCTTTTGTACGCATCTACGAGACTAAAAATGCATTCAGAGGCTCAAGCAAATTTTCCACGTACCTGTATCGCGTAGTGGTGAACCGTTGCTTGAATGCTGCCAAGCGGAAATCCATCGTCCGCGAAGAGACTTTCTCAGAAGAACACCAGCGAATGGCGGGATTCACAGATCCTGGTGCTATTCTTCAGAAGGAAGAAGCCTCAACGGTTGTTAAACAGGCTATCCTCGATCTGCCGACCAACCAAAGACTAGCTATTGTTCTCACCAGTTATGAGGGTTTAAGCTATCAGTCTGCTGCGGAAGCGATGGGC
>JARYME010000129.1 GCA_029907315.1 Armatimonadota bacterium
CGCGAGGGATGGGGAACCCCCAATCTTTTTCTGCGTTCTCGATACTCCCATAGCGCTCGATCACCCAGGCTTCCCAATCTCGATCCCAAATCTTGCGGTCCTCGTGCGAACCAAACATCGGCTCCCAAGCGAGATCATAGGCGAACACCGTGTCGTTCTCCCACAACCTGTAGTATTCGATGATCTTCTTGATCTCCGGCCAGCGGAAATCCATAGGCGTGCCCGGACGAAGCGACAGGTTTGCTTTCAGGCCCAGGTCGTCGAGTCGACGAAGTATGTCCAGCAGGTTTTGGGCTTCAGTCGAATGCGAGTAAATAAATATGCTCACCGAATTGAAACCCATATCCTTGATGTGCTCCAAATCCCGCTGGATAACCTCTGGATCGTAAGAGCGTCGATCGAGCCAATATTCAAAATAAGGACCATCTTCTGTTCCTATCCCCGAAGAAGGCATATAGTTCACACCGTGCGGTCTCCAGCGTTTTCCCTTAAGGTAAAACTCGCCGTTCGCTATGGTGACGAAATGTTTCTCCTTTTTCGGCTGCCAGATGAATATCTGGTGAGCAGCTCTGTCTACGACTTTGCCTCCTTGGAGAAGTTCACATGTAACGTAGCAACGGTTCTGTGCAGCCGGAAGGTTTGTTTCGCAGCATACGATGCGCGTATTACCCGGAGCAGCTTCCGTTATCACTTGCTTTTTTATTACCTCTAAACCGCCATCGCCGCTGCAGCGGAACCGAAGCTGCATCTGCAGTGAACCCAAGCTTAGGTTAGCAACAGTAGCTCCAAGCACTAACTGCTGGTCTTTGAAATAGGTATAGTAGTTCGCGCCGCCGTCCACCAGAAAGAGCGGGTTGCGCATCCGCTTCGCTATTTGCTCAATGAGCCTCAGAACAGGGGGTGACATGTACCAGTTGAGATCAGGTATGCCAAATGAAGCCCAGATGCTTCCTTTGTAGGCACCGTCGGAATGAACGGTTACGGCAACAGGCACGCCACGCCATTCACCCTTAGCAGATCTGGCTTCCACAATCGGTATCCAACGCCAATCGCGACCTTTGTCGAACCCGTTGACTGTAGGTCTGGGGTGCACTGACCTAACTGCAGCCGGCATAGGCAAGTTCAGCTGGTCGACAATTACCTGATCGTCTCTGACCGATAGTGAGCCGACGTCGCGACAATCGAAGAGTTTGTAGCTTGGGGACAGCGTATCAAGTTTAGGAGTGTCTATCGTCCCAAAGAACTCCTGGTATTCCGGTTTCATGCTTGCCGTACCGACAGGACCTACCCAGTACTCGTGAGGTCCGTGTCCGACAGAAGCAGTATGCGTAAACGCAAGACCTACAGCCAGCTTCGCGGCATTTTCTGGCTTGAAACAGTCCCCGGGATATCCTCTGTTCGGAACAGACGCCCAGAATCGAAAATCCTTCGGAGTCAGGACATATTGTCTCCACTCAGTGGTGAGAGGAATCACTGCAATCCACCGCGAACCGTCTTTCTCTGTCCATTCGATGGACAACTGTGTTGTATTGGGTCCGCCTTTAGCCGTGAGAACGGTTAAGCTGTGATTCTTGGGAAATGGCGTGGGACCTGCATCGTGATGCAGGGTGTCCCAGCCTGAAAGTTTGGGAATCGATACGTGCAGCGAGCATTGACCGACACCTGGTCCAGCATCCTCCACGGACCAAGTTGTTTTGACGTCCATGTCACTGCTGCTGCGATACCAACCCGTGATACCCGTTGAAGCAAAATCGAAAACTATATGATCCGGAGGCACCGCAGCCATCTCGCGCTCATACTCGTCGCGTGTCAGCCAGCGACCATTTGCACGAATAAGAGCACGCCGCCACATCGGGGTGTTCAAGGCGATTATGTCTCCTCCACCTTTGAGATATCCCACAATGGTCTCCGCGGCTGCAGATGGGAGAACGCTAGAATCCGGTAGAACGAGCAAATCGAAAAGCACTGGCTTAAGTTTTGACGGGTCGCACAGCTCCTCGAGGCCTATTTCCTTCGTCTCGTAGCCTGCTGCTTTAATGCACTCACGAACTGCGGTGACAAGAGCTGATCTCTCACCAGGCAGCCCGCTGCGCACAACCGCGGCAGTCCCGGCAAACGCGCCGCCAGAAAACACTATTGCTGCTAAGCCTACCAATAACAATCTGCTGTCAGCTATGTGCATTTGACGTTGAACCTCCGGGATGAACAAAGCCATAACAGAACAACACAATAAAACCGAATCAGCGGCCCAAAGTCAAGAACTTGCAGACCATCGTCCAGTGGCAGGACACGCAAAAGGAACTTTCCAACGAGACGAGGTGCCAGCACAATATTTTTGCTGATAGCTGTTGACCTTTCGGCGTGGCAATGTATAATGGAATCATAGTAAAAGGCAAGTGGTATGCTCGACGACTACAAGTACAGTATCGGACGCCTGGTAGTCTACAAACACACAAACCCCAAACTTCCTCGCCAGAGTTATGGGCAGTACGGACACGAACGGACTGTGGGTGAGATCCTGGCGGTGGAAGTTGATCCTGAGCCCGAGCCTCACTGGGTCTACCTGATCCGCAACATTCGCAATCAAGAGCTGACCAAGGTTGACGAGGAAGACATCAAGTTTGCAGCACCAGCCGGATACTACTGGCGCAAGCATCCCCAGCAGATAGCAGCAAGAATAGAAGACGGTGCCCTTGCAGAAATGATAGCGAAGGCGCTGTCAAACCCAGACCGTGCTGGTTTTCTAAGGGCAACACTCAATGATTTGATTCGCCGCGAGGAACTGGCTGCCAAAGCCCATAGGGACGGACCTAATCTGCCCGTTTTCCCTGGCGACTATATTCGGGTGAGAGGAGATTTGCGCCCGGAGACCGAACCGATACACAATCATTATGCCAAAATTCTGACAGTAGAACCCTCCGACATCGCAGGCATCGAAAACCCATCCGCGAAACCAGGTCAGCCTCGATTGTACCGGACACTTAAGAAGTACAAGGTTCTTTCCTCAGAGAACATCGAAGCCGAGATATACGACGCTGAGATAAAACTGTTTTATACCGCGAACGGAAGAAAGGTAGTCCTGAACTGGCGAGCAGCCACGCTGCTTGCTGAGGCATTTGGAGATGATCCGCCCTACAACGTAGAGTTCGATTACTTGTCGGATCACATTTTTACGCGCGAAGAGCTTGAACCTATGAAGCGATCTGAGCTGGCCAGCTTGCTAGCCTCAATCCTCTACGTTAAGGGTAAGATGGGTTGGAGGGACTACCAACGACGAGACCAGATTTTCTCCGGCACGCCTAAATCACACCTTGTTGACTACATCCTCGAAGCTTCCCGTTTCGACGCGCGGCGCAATCGATCTATGAGCAGTGAAGAAATAGCCGCGAAGAAGCGCGAGTGCTACAAGCTGCGCAAGCTGCTGAAAGACAGTTAAGCACGCGTTACCGGGGAGCCTTGCGTTGGGTGCAAATTGTCATCTTCCTGTTTGCCATCGTGACCGGCGGAAACTATGATGCAACCACTCTCCAACAGCTTAGTGCCCGCACTGTTCAGAAGTGCCAGTACAGATGACCCAACCGGTCAATTCGCAGATACACGGCAGCGAGAACGACAAGAAGCCCGATAAGGTTTATATGCTCGTGGTTGGCACATACCTGGGCCCAGCTCGCTCGGCGGTTTTCAGAAAGCGAGTAAGGCTTTAGCGAAGGAAACCACCGCCTAACCTCAGCGCAGTACTTCTGGTAGTCCGATGCAAATATTTCCCTGAGCCTGCGCTCCTCCCGGCCAACGCGAAGATTTGCGTAAACGGCAAAAAGAACTACGTAGCCCGCTATCAGATACGGATTCCGAGTCATTAGAAAGAACCCCAATCCCAAGATGAAGCGGCCAATATACATGGGATTCCGAACGTGAGAATAAGGTCCCGACACCGTCAGGTGCTCGTCCTTATGCAAGTGAGATGCTGCCCAAATCTGAACAAGCTCTCCAAGGACTGCAACGGGCGCACCTATCCAGAAGGCAGATTTGTCGTGGATAAAGCCTATCAGCGCGACTACAGCCGCAGCCATAAGAGGCACTCGGTAGTAGGTGAATGTTCGGTGTAATTTGTCCTGGAACGTTTCTTGAGCGGACGAATTCACGGACAATGGCAATCCTCCTAGGGTTTAAAGCACGCGAAAGTGTACCATTGCGACGGGGAAACGGTCAAGGCTGTGCTGCAAGACTATTTTTAGGGAGCGCAATGTCTGGACGCCATACTGTCGTGCGCGTTCCCTGTCTGAATGGAAATATCACACACATGGCGTGTGCACAGCCGCAATGCAACGGTCCGTCAGTCAAAAAAAGAGCTCTGGCACCGATAGACAAAAAAACTGGAGGCGACGACCGGAATCGAACCGGTGATGGCGGTTTTGCAGACCGCTGCCTTAGCCACTTGGCTACGTCGCCTCGACTGATATCCTCCGGCCTGCACAGGAGGCCGGAGAGCGCAAATTCCTGGAGCGGGAGACGGGATTCGAACCCGCGACATTCAGCTTGGGAAGCTGACGCTCTACCACTGAACTACTCCCGCACTTGGTGGGCGATACTGGATTCGAACCAGTGACCTCTTCGGTGTGAACGAAGCGCTCTCCCTCTGAGCCAATCGCCCCCAACGCATAACTGAACTGCCGCAGTGACCTAATCAGCGCGGCTATTCCAATTTTCCATTTAAGTATATTCCAACCACTGAGCAAAGTCAAGCACCTCATGTAAACAACGACTGCATTGACAACACCCCAGCGCGGTGGTAGACTGCGGATGGGGAAGCGTATTTGCTCGTGTGTCCTCAAGGGAATATTCTCCCGCGCCAGCACAAATCCAAACAATATTAAGCAAACACACTAATTAGGGAACATGTCCAGAGGGGGGATTTCAGCTATGCATACCAGTGTTTGCCGATACTCATTCTTGCTTTCTGTTTTGCTGCTCTTGGTTCTTGCCTGCACTCCTGTTACCTCTGCAGTAGTCGGTGTGGCATTCCTTCGAGACGGCGATACCTATATGGCTGCCAGAAACGTTCCGGGCCAAGCCGACCCGGCTGCAGCGGTTCAGCTTCTTCTACAAGGTCCGACACCGCAGGAAGAAGCACAAGGCGTTACAACAACGATCCCGAAGGGTTGGAAGGCTCAGATTGTGGGATTCGACGGTGAGTATGTCATTATAGACTTGACCGGAATCCCCGAGGGCACCAAGCTCACCGACACGGCAATAGACGACATCTTGACTCAATTCAAATGGACGATGCGTCAGTTTGGTTTGGAAGCAAGGATTCTTGCCAATGGCAACCCTATCTCGATTCTGCGACGAGAGGCACTGACCCCGGTGGGACCGACAAGAATCGAGTCCAAGCCACTGTTGGGAGCCGGTCGGCTAAGCGGTAAGAAAATTTGCATTAGGCCGGGCCATGGGTACAAGTGGACCGGTTCTAGCTGGACTGTGGATCGCCCCGTTTACTGTGCCCCTCTATCGAACGAAGATTTCCATAACGTCGACCACGCAATAATGCTGAAGTATTTTTTGGAACAAGAGGGTGCGACAGTTATAGACACGCGCGAAATGGACAAGAACCGAGGCAATTCGCCATTCGGCGGTAAGCCCTGGTGGCAGCTCTGCTCTGGTCCCTACGCCTACGACAAGGGGTATCCGTCATGGGTGTACGCACCTTACACAGGCGCCGTACCGGGCACGCCTGGGGTCGATCAATCGGACGAGAGTAGGCGTGTGAGCTGCGAAATGTCCGACTACGACGGAGCCGACATTTACATCTCGCTGCACACAAATGGTTACCAGGGCGACTGCTACGGCCTCAGCTGCCCGTCCGGTGTCGACGTTTACTACTACTCCGGAAAGCAAGGAGGTAACGGTGCTCTATCTTACGTCTTGGCGGACAACGTAGTTGATAACTGCGACTGGGCCGTCGACACATACTTTGGCACGTTCCCCTGCAGGAACAACTGTGCCCCGCACGACTATGCATATACGGAGTGCACTTACCCGGATGCACCAGCTTGTCTGCTGGAATTCGGGTTTCATGACAGCTGCGATTTGGACGGCAAGTATCTGCTGGATCCCCTATTTACATCGGCCGGTATGTACGGCGTCTACAAAGGAATATGCCAGTTTTTCGGCGTTACTCCGTCTTTCGACGGGTACTCAGCGGAGTACGTAAGCGATACGATTCCATCGACCATACCCGGCGGCAGGAGTGTTACAGTCAGCATCACGTTCAGAAACAGAGGTGTGGCTTGGTCGGAATCTCACCAATTTCGCCTGGGTGCTGTGGGCGACAGTGATCCATTCGCCGCAACGCGGCACTACATAAACGGCACCGTAATGCCAGGAGGGTTCTACACGTTCAGTTTTACAATGACCGCCCCACGGACGCCGGGAGATTATGTAACCGACTGGCGTATGCTCCGAGAAGGCGTTACCTGGTTTGGAGATACTCTTACAAAGGTCGTCACAGTCACGCCACCGACAGACACGGAGCCGCCCACTGTACCGCAAAACCTCATCGCTGTCTCCATTGGAACCACCTACGTAGACCTAAGATGGGATCCCTCGACGGATAACGAAGTGGTGACCGGCTACAATGTGTATCGAAACAACGTGAAAATCAAATTTATCCAGGCGCCGAGCACAAGCTATCAGGATACCGGCCTTACTCCAGGAGCCACGTATACATACAGAGTTTCGGCTGTAGACGCCAGCTCAAATGAATCGGCACTGAGTGACCCGCTTCAAGTTACGACACTGTTGGACGTAACTCCACCATCAGCACCGACGGACTTGACCGCGACAGGAGTAACCGTAAGCCGAATTCAACTGACTTGGTCTGCGTCTTGGGACAATCTGAATATAGTGAAATACAGGGTATACCGCGATGGTGCTGTAGTAGGCGAGCCAACAACTACGTCATTCTCTGATACCGGACTGGCACCTGGATCTTCACACATCTACCAGGTTACCGCTGTAGACCAGTCGAACAACGAATCTGCCAAGAGCGCACCTGCAGTCGGCCGGACTTATGCTCTTGGAGACACTGTTCTGTGGTCGGATAATTTTGAGGACTATGCGAGCCAGTCTGCATTTGAAGCCGTTTGGCCTGACTTCGTTGCACCCGGTCTCACATGGAGCACAGCCAAATCCTACAGCCCCTCGCATGCTCTTGAAGAAACGAACAGCGCAATGTCATCAGTCCACGATCTGCCGGAAGGACATGCTCAGGTATCGGTCGGGACGTTCCTTGAATTCAAGTTCTATGATCCTGCGGCAGCAACAAACGTTCGTCACTACGGCATGCTGCAGAGCTACTCGGGCGGAGGTCACTCGGGAACGGTACAGCAGATACTTGCTATAGGTTGCTATAACGCCGGAGTGGATACCAGCAAGTACAGTGGGCGCGCCGCGTTCGGCGGTCCGAACTGGTTCTCCTTGAACAAAAGTCGCTCCGCCGGATGGCATACCATGAGAATAGACGTGATCGGTGATACGACAAATCCAGTAAGTCCCGGCAAGGGTCTCGCAAGATGGACGGTCGACGGCCAGGTAGCAGCTGAGGATGTTGCGTTTTCGTGGTATCCGTTTACGTGCATAGTACTGGGCTCCGGACTAAGCTCTACGACTGCCGGAAATTACTATTATGACGACGTCAAATACGGTGTATTGAACACTATTCAGCGCATCAGCGGGCCGGATGTGGTTGAATCACCCTGCGGCACAGTTACAATCTCCTGGAAAACTGATATTGCCTCGGACTCCCGCGTCGATTACGGTCCAACGACCGCATACGGCTACGCGAAAAGCGATCCAATGCTCACTAAGAACCACACTATCGTTCTGAGCGGCCTTGGCAGAGCCAGCGCGTATCATTTCCGAGTCGTATCAACGGCTCCCGGTAAGAATTCTTCTATTTCCGAGGACTATGTTTTCTACACAACCGCTGAGTCCTTGCTCCAGTTGAAGAACTTACCTGACGGACGTATTTCAGGGGTGTGTGGGGCAATAGTTAG
>JARYME010000012.1 GCA_029907315.1 Armatimonadota bacterium
GGAACAGGTCCCATTGGTTCTGGGAGCATATGGAGCGCCTGTTGAGATCACTGACGGGGAGTCGGACCTTTCGGGACTCGACAAGGCAGCTTTGACAGGCGATGCCGTAGCTCAGCACATATGGA
This sequence comes from Armatimonadota bacterium, assembly GCA_029907315.1. Lineage (GTDB taxonomy): Bacteria > Armatimonadota > UBA5829 > UBA5829 > UBA5829 > CALJES01. Next base: position 126 of record JARYME010000012.1, read on the forward strand.
AGAGGTCTCCCTTTGCCGTAACATACGACTTCGTGCACACCGCTGTCACCTTGGATTACGGACGAGAACCGGACGTAAAGGAAGGGGAACCGTTCAGACTGACCGTCACGCTGGCAAACAAGATGCCGGACTGCCGGCACATCGAATTGGTGTGGCACCTGCCTGAATGCTGGGAGATATCCCCCGCCGCTGTGAATCACCTTGCTTTGTGGAGCTACGGGGCGAACACTGCCAAGGTAGAGGTCGAGCTCATACCCCGACAGCTCGAAGGCGGCACCTACAGAGGCTTTTTGGAAGTGCGCGCCCAGGGCAGACCGACTGTGGGAACTATACCGTTGGTGTTCTTCGCATGATTCAGGAGCAAGTAGCACGCACGATTAAACAGATACTCGGCACGAACGAAGTGACGTTCAACATCCCGCCGAAGCGAGAATTCGGCGATTTTTCGACGGCGGTCTGTTTGGCGCAGGCTCGCGTTCAGAAGCGTCCGCCGCTGGAGATAGCACGAGACCTGGCTGACGAGCTCTCGAAGCGCAGGCTGCCGTTTATCCGCGAAGTAACGGTTACGCCTCCGGGATATGTCAACTTCAAGATTGACCACCCGAGATATGTCGGCTCCGTCATTGAGCGGGTTAGACGCCGAGGCGCCGACTACGGCCGCGCGAATGTTGGCCGCGGGCGCAAGGTGCTGGTGGAACACACAAATGTAAACCCCAATAAAGCCATGCACATAGGCCACCTCCGGAATGCAGTGATCGGAGACTCCGTTGTGCGCATTCTGGACCGGCTGGGTTATAAAGTCGAAGCAGCCAACTACATCGACGACACTGGTGTTCAGGTAGCGGACGTGGTTGTGGGAATGCTTTACTTGGACGAGCCGCGTTACGACGGCGAGTCCGAAGACACGTCCCAAATCTGGGCAAAATACGACGGCAGCGTGCCGTTTGATTATTGGTGTTGGGACTTATACGCCAGGGTCTCTCAGGAATACGAGACCAATGAGGAACTCAAAGCCAAGCGAGCAGAAGTTCTTCATCTTATAGAAAAGCAGAACAACCCCGTAGCCAGGTTTGCAAAGGAGCTCGCCACCAAGATAGTCAAGGCACATCTGGCTACAGTCGGGCGACTAAACGTCTACTACGACCTGCTAAATTGGGAATCGGATATCTACGAGAGGGGCTTCTGGAAAGCCGCGTTCGAACTGCTTAAGCAGCGAGGAGCGATCGAATTTGAGACTGAAGGCCCCAACGCAGGGTGCTGGGTCGTCCGCTTCGGCAGAGGGCTGATACATACAGACGAAGGCATAAGAAGCGAAGATAAGGTGCTCGTGCGCTCCAACGGCACGGTGACCTACACGGGCAAAGACATCGCATACCAGATGTGGAAGTTTGGGGTTCTGGGCAGAGACTTCCTTTACAAGCTTTGGGGCATCCAGCCCAACGGCAAGGAACTGTGGACCACAGCCCCCGACGGAATCGAACTGGACCGATTCGGACGAGCAAACAAGGTAATAAACGTAATCGATGTTCGACAGAGCTATACGCAGCAAGTCGTATACGACTGCCTCAGGCGAGTGGGGTTCGTTCGAGAAGCACGCAACTCAATACACTTGGACTACGAGGTTGTAGTGCTGTCAAAGGCGGCTGCGGCCGAGCTGGGCGCCGAAGTTGAAGATGATGGCTCCGAAATCCAAGCGATGTCCGGGCGCAAGGGGCTCGGCGTCAAGGGCGATGACCTCATAAATGCAATGGTCAATCGACTACGTGACAACGTTCGGTCACCTGAGAATGCCGAGATACTCGCCGCGGCTGCCATCCGGTACTTTATGTCCAGGATCTCCACTGGAAAAATGATCGTTTTTGATTTCGACGAAGCCCTTCGCACCACAGGCGATACCGGCGTATACTGTCAATACGCACATGCCCGCGCGTGCAGCATTCTCCGCAAAGCAGGCATTACTGGGTTCGGCAAGGTGCGAGTGCCCGAACAAGTCACCCTGCCCGAACAAAATCTGGTTAAAAAAATAGCGGAACTGCCCGCAGTTATGAGAAAAGCCGGCAGAGAACTCTCTCCCACGCCTCTTGCGCGATATGCATTCGAACTGGCAACCGCCTTTACCGATTATTACGAGAGGCCTGATCCGGACGCGGCTGAGCAGGTGCCGTTCATAAAGATACAGGATCCGGTGCTCAGAACCTATCGACTCGCACTGGTAGACGCGTTTCGGCAGTGTATGGCGAACTGCCTTGATGCGTTAGGGATCGTGCCTCTGGAGGAGATCTGAGATATATTTCACGCACTGGAAGCCGCCTAGTTCGTAACGACGGCGGCTTTGAGCAAGATAGCTTAAGCTTACTACCTGTTAATTGTGTAACCAAATATGGACAACACTGCGCACAACCGGTGGTCAAGGGGGCGCCGAACTTCTATTTTTTGCCCCAACCTGGTAATATTACCAGTTGACAAATCGCTGTTTGGGTTTTACACTACCGGTGTGATGGCAAAAACAGATTGACAGAGCAGTTGTTCCCGGGGCATTCGGGTTGATGCCTGATGAGCAGTTGCTGGGGGCGAGGGTTTTTGCTGAGAAGTCAATAACGCCGAATAAGCAAATGGAAGGAGGGAGAAATGGGCATGAAGCTAAGATGGCTCGTTGCGACACTTATTCTGCTGGCAGTAGTCGCAGCTTGCGCAGCTGCGGATGATATCAACCCGCCGTGGTGGCGCAAACTTGCAGGCACAACCTTTGCGAAGTGGGAATTCGGAACGGCGGATACTAAACCAGCGCCGGATGCCGTTTTCAACCCCAACGGACTTCCCGTAGCGGAGATATTCCCTGGACACGCGTGGAATCGGGAATATGCGGGGCGCCTTGGCGTATGGCCGCTTTCCGGGCTAATAGTAATCGACATCCCGAACTATGGCCCGCCGAATCCCTATAAACTGGTGTGGATTCAGATCACCTGGACGTCGGAATCACCCTATGCGGAACCGGTGGTAGATGAGTTGCTCTTCAAGGGGCGTGCGGAGCTGGTGCAGCGCGTCCAGGTGGGGCCCGTAGGAGCCGCCCCGTGGTGGCACGACACGTACCTCCTCAAGATAGTTCCGAACCCTACGCGTGAAGTGTTGCGAGTGCAAGGCGCAGTATGGGTTGACGAGGTAGTGGTTGACACGTACTGTGTGCCGGAGCCCTCGACTGCTGTCGCGTTCGGCAGTTTGGCAGGCTTGTTGGGGTTTGCACTCCGAAGAAGAAGGTAGCCGCCTCCTTGCGACTGAAGCGCGCTCACTGGTGCCGGAGGAGCCAAGCTCCTCCGGCGCTGTCTTTTTGTGTTACTTATTCCCAGCGAACGGCGCGATAATATCGCCCTCAACGGCCGTCGGCGTGCCGTACCCCACTATGCAGTTTTTTCTGCCGAGGGTTGCAACTCGCAACGAAGGCTCGGGGTTCGACGCCAACACGCGGACGCTGTCCTTGTCGTAAATGACTTCCAAGCTCCGCAGAGGCTTATCCGAGGATGCCAACACGCGACCTTGAAACTCGAGTGTTTTTCCATCGACCCAAGCAAAGCAGAGAGGTCCGCCGTCTGCGACTCTCACCACCGATGCTCGGCCATCGAACCGCACTTGTCGCGTATTGGCGGAGTCGAAGCATATGAAGTCCGTGCCGCGTCCATCCGGTAAATCGATCTTGTAGACCGAACCCTCAATTGCGGCAATGCCGACTCGCGGCGGTCGCTCCCCTCTGTAAGGGAAGACTAGGGTGTGGAACTTCACCGGCAGGGTGCATTTAGTGGAGTACTTGAGCCCTTTGGCAGGGTCAAGCTTGGCTTCGCCTACTGGCAAGCCGTAGTCGTAGAGTTCCGCCTTGAAATTCTGATCGGCGCACAGCTTGATAAGCACGTTCGCACCCGAGTTTCGCGTGAAGCACGTATTCGTCCGCGCGTCGAGCGCAACCTCGCCCGGGTAGAACGGGAAACGTGACGCTACTTCGTGCTCTCCGCTCCCGCTTACCGCATCTTCTAACAGCCAATAATCCGGTTTGACAAACAGGATTCGTCGAGTGTGGAGTATGTCTCCGGGCAGTCCTTCGTAGCCTGTGTTGGTACCCTCAAAGTAATCGACCGTGCGCAAGCTGGCCCACTTGTTGGCACCCATTTCGCGAACTTCCGTGTCCGCATCGTCGACGGTCACCGTGGCGTGGTTTCGCGACTTGTAGAGCTCAGCGTGGTATTTTGTGCCGTAGATATAGCAGCCTGGGTCTACTATCAACTTGCGGCCGTAAGCATCAATTACCACTGAGAGCTCGTCTGCGTGGCCGTGGCCCATATCCTTGCCGTTGTGCAAGTTGAGGTATAGAGCCTCCGGAGACCAATCGGACCTCATCACAGCCCAACCGCCAATGGGGAAGAATGCCGAGGTTCCAAGCGGGCGTTTGCCCTCTTTGCCGTTGGTCGCCACATACCGGAAGTCCTCACGCCCATAGTAGCCAGCTCCCCACTCAAGCTGACTCTTGCTTGAGACGTAGTTGAAAGTATCCCCCCGGCTGGGCAGAAGTCCGTCAGGCTCAGTGTTGTACATCAGATACTCAAGCGTCTTTTCTACACGCTTAATATACTTGGGCTCGAGAGGCCTGTTGAGCTTCTTGCAGGTATCAAGAAGTGCTTTGTAGCGATTGATAATAAGCGTAGTGTAACCGAATGTGGGTTCCTGAACCGATCCATCGGCACGACTAGTGGTCCAGAGGTTGTTGATCATCTCTGCCACGCCCTGCTCGAACCACTCTTTGCTCTTGGCAAGCTCAGGATGCCGCTCCGCCAGCGAGTAAAGGGCCGTGGTCATCTGCGATTCCCAGTTGCCGCCGCCCTTCTGAAGTGCCAGAACTTCCGCCATATCGACCATATTGAATATCCACGCAGCGCGGATGTCCCTGGTGAAATTGGGAGATGCGTGCATACCGGAGTAAGCCCACCATATTTGATTCATCCGCGCCCCGATTGAAAGCCCTGCCCACATGGAGCCGCCTGCCAACCCGGGTTCAGGCGCGGCGTTGACCCTCTTATCGCCGGGCTTTATAACGCCCGCCCTGAGCGGAGACGGCATATCGTCGAGGAAATGGAACATGAACTCATTAAACGCCTTCGCGTATTTCTCGTCGCCGGTGTTCAAGTAAGCAGAGCGGAAGTTCTTGAAGAGCCCCGTTCTGGTAAGCCCTACCCCTCCACGAGTAGGCCACTCGCGGTAGTGATTCCAGTTTGGACCCAAGTCCACTATGGTCCCCGCCGGGTCCTTATACTTCATCTCCAGCACGAGATCGTCCTGAGAGGTATCATACTTGGGATTCTTTTTGGGTTTGTCCTGAGGGTTAACCAGATCCGGTCGAGACTCATAGTATTTAATCAGCTCATCCACTGCCCTATCCCAATCTTTGGCAGCGACAGCCGCTTTGACCTTTTCTAACCCTGGGTAGTCCAGGTTCCAGCGTGAGAATCTGTCGGCATAGGCGGCATCCCTGTCGAACACGGGTCTGGAGTGAACCTCGAACCATATGTTGTTCTGCGCAGGCTTGCCGCCTTCATAGGCTTGGCCGCCTTCGTATCTGCCTCCGAGGAAGATGCCCACGATCTGCCCGTCGCCACCCTTGACCGTCAGTTCAAAGTAGTACTGCGTAGAGGGTTGGACAGGAGCGTTGAGCGTGAACATTATCACGCCGCCTTCCCAAGCTCGCCATTTATACGGCATCTCAGCGGAAGCGATCTGCTTGGACTTCGCAGGCGAATCCCAAAGCGTGAGAACCAGCGATTCGTCCTCGGTCCAACTGGCGTGCCACCAGGCATCCGCAATGGCGATGCGCGAAACCTCCACTATTTTTGGTCCGGTCGTGAAGGTTTGACCGATGGGGTTGTCGGGGGTAATTGTTTTGAACTGTTTGTAGTTGACTGGCCCGTTCGAGACGTCCAGGACCATGTTGTTGAGAAGTCTGTCGAGCACTTCGCCCGCACTGCACGAGCTTGAGCAAACAACTGCCAGGAGAAACGCCAACGCGCCAGCTGCTTTTCTCACTTTGGACCTCCGCGTCGATAGATTGGCTATAACACTATAACATTAACCGCATCCTCACCGCAATTATGCGGGGTTCGCCTAAGTGGATTGACTGAGCTGACTGCAGGGATGCTTGCGCCGCAAGTGAGCTCACGAATCCGCGCCGTCCCGCCGAAGAAGTTCAGTAATTCAGCTTCTCTGCTAGTTCGGCGAGCCCGTCGGCAAGTCTCGGGCCGGCGCGCGTCATCAAATCGCTCTTGATGACATAGACCCGCCTGTGCTTTACTGCGTTCGTGCCCTGCCACTCTTTGCTTTTCAGGAAGTAGTCCGCGTCGGGTTTGACGCCCGCGATGATGACGTCGGGATTTCGGGAAATCGCAAGCTCTTTTGAAAAAGTGACAAAGCCGGGGCGAGCATCAAAGGCAACGTTTGTCGCATGCACCAACCGAATCATCTCATCGACGAAAGTCTTCGGACCGGCTACCCAAAGCGGATTCGATTGAATAACCACAAGTACCTTCCTCCGCGGACGCTTCGCGCAGGACGCACTGATACGCCTCACAGCTGCCTCAAACTTCGAAGCCACCCTCTCAGCGGTCTGAGGCCGCGCAGTTATCCTGCCTATGGTGCGAATGTCGCGGGCAACCTCAGCCAGCGTTCGGGGATTGACGGCAAACACAGTCAAACCCAGCTTCTCCAGACGGGGAATAACCGAGCCGTTCAAGACCGCGTGCGCCAGCACCAGGTCGGGTTTCAGCGCCACCACCGCCTCGGTATTAATCTGGACATCGCCCACCTTGGGCTTCTTGGCAGCGCTCGGAGGATAGTTGCAGTACTTGGTGACGCCCACAACCCTACCGCCCAGTCCCAGCGCATAGAGTATCTCCGTATTGCTCGGCGCAAGTGAAACAATCCTCTGAGGCTTTCGGCGTATGACGACCAGCTCTCGGCGCGCATCGCGCACGCGCAGCGGAAACCCCGCAAAACAAACACACACGCACAGCAGCGTAAGAATCCCAACCAGAGCGGCGCGCAGCCAAACTCCCTCGCTCGAGAGAACAAAGCGAGTCGAGCCTCCCCGTTGCAACGCACCTCTAATTCGAACCGTCGGATTTCTCATCTTCCTTACCCGATCTGGCCAACGCGAGCTTCTTGAGCTTCGCCACCTCTTTCTTCGTCAGATATCTGTGCTCACCTTCGCGGAGGCCCTTGATGTCCAAAGTGCCGAAGCGCGTACGCACCAACTTGACCACCCGGTGCCCCACAGCCTGGAACATTCTTTTGACTTGGCGCTTACGGCCCTCGTGAATTGTGATCTCGACCTTGCTGGTATTATCCTCCGGCGAGTAAGAGAGCAATCGGACCTTGGCAGGCGCTGTGGGACCATCGTCGAGTTCGACGCCCTGCGAAAGTCGGTCAAGAGCCTCGCGCGATATGCGTCCCGTAACCGTGGCTTCGTAGGTCTTTTCGACCTCATAAGAAGGATGAGTCAGCATATTGGCTAGCTCGCCATCGTTCGTTAAAAGCAGCGCACCCGAAGCATCCTTATCCAGGCGCCCCACTGGAAACAAATACCCCTGCACTTCGTCGACCAGCTCCATCACGGTGTGCTCCGCGAACCTGTCGAAGCGGGTGCTCGTGTAGCCTGGTGGTTTGTTGAGCAGGATGTATATCCTGTCCTGAGAGGTGTCAATCTGTTTGCCGTCGATCGTTATGACGTCTTTCTCGGGGTCCGCCTTGGCTCCCAAAGTCGTGACAACCTTGCCGTTAACCGCGACCCTACCGGAAGCGATTAACCCTTCGCAGTGACGTCGAGAACCTACGCCTGCGGCTGCGAGTATTTTTTGCAAACGCTGTTCCATACGCCCCCAAAGCAACTACGCCAAAAACTAGTGTACCCGTCTTAGCCCACAGCCAAGCACGCCTTGCCCAACTCAAGCCGACATCCCTAGCACATTGGAGCTCCACGTTCACCGCAGGCTTACCGTTCACAAACACCGTCAGCGTTCCCGCCTTGGTGCCCGCCTTCACAGGCGCCTCGAGTTTTACTGGCTTCAGTGCGGTCGCAATCCTGGCACCTGTTTTGGGAACGACCACACGAACATCCCGCACCGGAACCACGGGCACTTCGGCCGAACTTCCCCCGCGCACAGGAGCATGTGCGCACGGCGTACTGGAAGTCGCGATTGTGTACGGTTGAAAATTCGTGAAGCCGTAGTCCAGAATAGCTGCCATATCGCGTCCGGCATTGTCGCTCTTTAGCACGGCACATACTAACCGCCAGCCGTCGCGCACCGCCGTTCCGACAAGACAATAGCCCGCCTGCTTGATGTAACCGGTCTTGGCTCCATCCGCCCAGGGATAATCCCTGAGGAACTTACAGCGGGAGAACACAACGAGATCTTTCCGGTTGATGGTTCTGCTATCGAGAACGTACTTGCGCGTGTTGATAGCCTCTCTGAAGACCGGGTATCTCAGCGCATAACGGAGCATCAGGCACAAATCATACGCCGTGGAGTAATGGTTCTTGGCATAGAGCCCATTAGGAGTAACGAAATGGGTGTTCCAGCAGCCTATCTCGCGTGCTTTTTTATTCATGAGCGCGGCAAACTTGGCGGTAGACCCCGCAATGTGCTCAGCCGCCGCAACCGCAGCGTCGTTCGCCGAGCGCACCATCATCGCCATCAACAGGTCTTTCGCGGTGATTTCCTCCCCGGGCTTGAGGTGAATCGAGGTATAAGGCGTCTCGGAGGCTTTCTTGGACGCTCGAATCTTCTCGTTCATCCCACACTTTTCGATCAGCAAGATCGCCGTCATGACTTTGGTGGTGCTCGCGTTGGGACGTCTGACGTGCGGATTCCTGGAATAGATCAACTGCCCGGTATCCGCATCCATAAGCGCAAAGCTGGCGGCTTTCACATTAGGCTGAGGAGCCGGATATGCCAAAGACGGCTTCACATCGACCACACGCGGTATCAGGAGCCTATTCTCTGTGCTCGAACGACCGTCGCGGGAAGACGAGTCGGACGCTCTGCCGCCGTCGTGCCTAGGCAGAGAATCCCCGTCCTCGAGTCGCAGCACTATAACGCCGTCTTCTGCAGCTCGAGCCCCGAGTATCGATGCAGCACCCAGCAAGAGCGCTGCAAAGACGGCAAGCGCGGCAAAAGCGCGCGGGATCTTTTTTTCGTTAGGTCTTAGGTTCTTCATCGCAGTCTAATGATGCATCCTCGCCGCAATCCTGCGCACCGCCCTCCTGCCGACGTCTCTCAGCTTGCTGCAGGGCTTCGCGTTTGGCTTGAAGTGCTTTGCTTTCGTCGTTTGCGAAGGCGTCTATGTCGGGCAGCTCCGAAAGGTCGTTAAGCCCGAAGTACTGCAGGAACTCCGGCGTCGTGGCGTATAGTATGGGTCTTCCCGGAGCCTGTTTGCGCCCAGCCTCTTTTATCAAGCACCGGTCGAGGAGAGTCTTGATAACTCCGTCCACGCTTACTCCACGCACAGCCTCAATCTCCGGCTGGGTGCAGGGCTGCCGATAGGCAATAATAGCCAACGTCTCCAAAGCTGCTTTTGAGAGCTTCTTCCGCGCGGGTTGGAGAATGGCAGAGCAGTAGTCGGCATACTCAGGCCTGGTGCACAACTGATACCCGCCGGCTATTCTCATCAACTGCAGCCCGCTGGTTGCGTCCAACCGGCGCTCCAGGGCGCTGAGCGCATCTTCGACTTTCTCCGGCTCGACCTGAAGCGCATCTGCAAGCTGATTGACGTTCAGAGGCTCCGTAGAAACAAAAAGCATGCACTCGATGGCTCGCTGGAGATGCAAATCCGCATCCGGCTGACGTGCCTCTGCCACGACGCTGCCCGGCACCACCTCCGCGATCTCTGAGACCGGAGCCTCCGATAGCGGCTGCACCGCAACTATTTCGACCACGTCATTCTTGTTGACCGTGTTGTCCTTCTGTTCCGACATGCTCCCTGTCGCTCGCGATAATGGTTATGGGACCGAAGACATAGTCCTGCTGCGCGCACACCCTCTTAGCTATCATAAGCTCCAAGAGTGCCAGAAAAGTGATCACTACCTCCAGCTTGGTTGCGTCCTGGTCGAAAAGCTCGTGAAAAGTCAGCCTTCCTCCCGCCTCTGTCAAGCGCTGCCAGATTTCGCGCATTCTCATTCGGACTGTGATCTTGCGGCGCTGAACTGTGGTGATGTCTTCCTCGCCGACATCCGCAAGAATACGCTGCAGGGCAACCAGCAGATCCGCCGCCGTAATGTCTTCGAGCGAGAGCATCGGCTTCAGCTCGAAATCGAGGTCCGCATTGCCTCGAACAAATACCTTCGAGCGTTCTTCCTCGCGCTCCCTAAAGTGCTCGGCAGCATTCTTGAATTTCTCGTACTCTATAAGCCGCTCGACAAGCTCCATTCGAGGGTCGTCTTTCTCTTCCTCGTCTCCCTCGTCGACTACGTCCTGCGGCAACAGCATCCGCGATTTTATCTCGAGCAACGTCGCCGCCATCACCAACCACTCCCCGGCGATTTCCAGGTCCAACTGCTCCATCAAGTGCAAGTACGCCAGGTACTGCTCCGTTATCTTGGCGATAGGGATATCGTAGATGTCGATCTTCTGCTCCCGAATCAAGTGAAGCAGGAGATCAAGCGGACCCTCATACACGCCGAGCACTACTTTATACGGACTTTCACCCGCCTGGACTGAGGTCACCTTTCACACTCCGCCAAGAACTGAACCGGGAGCAGCAGGCTTGGTTTGACGGCGAAATGGACCAGATGCGACTTGCACCCGCAATCGCTGGAACCGAACCCGACTACCGGGACTGCAGCGCCGGGAATAGACAGGGTTCGGCGATTGAGCTCGCACTCCTCGCGAACACAACTCTCTTTAATAGCATAACCGATAAGGCGAGCCCGCTCAAGAAGATAGTCTATGTGCCAATGAAATCTTTTTTGCCGGCGCAGGTGTCGCGCAAGGCGGTTTTCGATTCCATTCATCGCCGAACCGGTGTAGACGTACCAGCCCGCAGGGAACACAAAAGTGCCCAGGTGCCCCACCGTGATGGTTTGGTCCGTTTCCAACTTAACCAGCAGTTGGTACGCGCCGCGGATCATCTGCGCCATATGTGAGCCAACTGCCGCCAATCGTCTTCCACGATAGGCTCACCTGTCGGATGAAGCGCAGTCAAGAAGTAAAGGCTCGGCACGCCCAAAGACGGCTGAAGTTTCATATACTCAAGCCACTCCTTGTGAGTGGTGGCGCTAGAGTTGTCGCAGTCAATCAGCGCATGCGGACACGCCATCTTCGCAATCTTTTGGCGGTGAATCATCATATCGCAGAGCTCGCGCGTGCCAGCGTGAATATCGTTCAAGCGGACCATGTCGGTGCACTCGGCAAAATATGGATTAGCAGTATGCGTGATGATCAACGCATCCGGCTTGACCGCTTTCGCCGAATCGTAGAAGTGTTTTGTGTAGGTCTTGAAGAGTTCAATCCCCCATTGCTCTCCCTGCGGCTTGAGTGCTGGGTCTATGGGCATGCCTGTCCAATCGTACTTTATCCCATCCGCATTGCAGCAGCCAGGCTCATCGGAGAGCATGCGGCGCAGCATTTCACGGACGCGCGCCTGATATTTCGGACTCGTGGGATCGCATGCTCGCGGATTGCCCTCGGCGTCAATCAGACACTCGTCGGCATCAAGCCCCTCAGGGCACCACGCTCCGTACCACAGCAGCACTCTCCTGCCTTCGGCGTGCCTGGCATCGATCCAACCCCTAATGTCGGGCCATTTGTCGGTATCGACTTCGCAGGTGCCGTAGTGTTTTTGCCACTTGTCGTCGATGATTATTGTGCCCGGCGAAAGCCCGAGGGCGTCGATGGTCTCGATGAAGCGATCGTAGACCTCTTGGGAGGCAAAGTCTTGGGGACGCTTGGCGAATCGTGTTGCCAGGACGTTTTGCTCACCCCAACCGCAAAACATAGGCCTAGACCACCAATCGGCTTTTTCGTGTTTGTTCTCCGCCACGATTTTCCAAGCGCGCAGCGTATCGCAGTACTTGCTTATGGCTTGATACTCGTCTGCGGCGGGACGAAACATGAAAACAGGGGCGTCCCACGAGCCGTCTACCTCGGTCTTGCCGTCGTACGTAAGCCTGAAACAGAACTCCCATACTCTGGGGCGATACTCGAACCGGGTGAAGTTGTACTGACCCGGCCGCGGCGCAATACCGGCACCAAGCCAAGGTCCCGAACTAAACCCCAAACTAAAGCACAGCGGTGGAGGGGTGAATATCCAATGGTTGTTGGCATTCTCGTCGACGGGAAACTCCGACATCTGCCCCTGGGTAGCGTCTATGCAGCCGTATTGCATCGACTTCCAATATCGCTGGTCGAGAAGTGAGCATTCGGGCGTGAAAAAGCGCGAGAAATCGAAAAACGACCACCTTCCGCCCTGCGTGAAAAAGCGCACGTCATCGATCCTGGCTTTCCCATTTACGCGAACACGACACACTACCGCATCGGGCTCAAACCGCCATTGGTATGTCTTGCGCTCCCAGACGCTGCTTGCAGCCGTCCAGATCATTTCGACTCCGTCCTCGTAGCGGCTGACCTGGGGTCCGGACAGCGGACCGTCCAAATCCTCCTGACCCGGCGCGTTAACGGTCGTAGCCACCCTCAAGACCAGGTAGCGGCGCTCGCCAAGGAATAGCGATATCGAATCTCCGTCGATGTGCGCTGTGTAGGAATCCTGCTCGATGTTCAAAACCCGCCCTCCAGTCTCGACAATGCTGTCTCATTCTACTACAGCCAGGAACTCACATCCTGTCGTTGCCCACACCAGATTAAAATATTCCGAACACCGATTAGACCGCCCCGTGAGCTTTTGAGCCGACAGTGCATCAGATATCATGAGAAAGTAATGACGGAATTGCAAGAGGAAGAACTCATAAAGCGGTTCTGGCTGGGAGACGTCGACGCCTTCACGGAACTCGTCAGGCGCTACCGAGACGCTGTCTACGGATACTGCTACCACAAGACCGGCTCATTCGAAGACGCACGCGATCTTGCACAAGAGACATTCATACGAGCATACACGCATCTAGACCAACTGCGCGACCCATCGAGCTTCGGCGCCTGGATCCGCACGATCGCCGGTAACCTTTGCAAGCAGTGGGCCAGACGCAAAAGCCGTGCCCTGGAAGCCCTGACCGAAGCCGACGCGGCGTGCCGGCAGCAGCCGAAGGATAGGTCGGTCGAGGAAGCCTTGGCTACCCTACCGGAGAATGAACGACTTGTGCTGGTGCTGCACTATATCGACGGCTACACATACGCAGACATAGCGCGTTTCCTAGGCTTAACCGAGGATGCCGTGCGGGGAAGACTTCACCGTGGGCGTGAAAGGCTCAGATCGGAGGTGCTCGAAATGACTCAGCGCGCATTCGAGGGGAATCGGTTGGACGAAGCGTTTGTAGTCGAGGCTGTAAACCGTGCGGTTCGCGAAGCCCACGACACATACATATCAGACAAGGAGCTGTCACGGAGAAAAATCCAAGAAGCGCAGGAACTTCTGAACAAGATAAATACCACATCACCCAGAGACCCTGTTGCGGTTGGCAAAGCACTTCTGGAGCTCAGCGTTCGAGAGTTTGTGTTGACGGAATACGAACCATATAGGGAACACCTCAACCGCGCCAGGCAGCTGTTTGAGCAAGCCGGCTGCCAAGAAGGCATAGCGGATTGTTTGGCGCAGCAAGCTTATGAAGCGCTCAGCGAAGGCGACATACGCAAGGCATACGATCTCTTTGCCCAAGTGGAAAAGTACTGGAAGCGCCGCAGAGCGGAGGATCCCACTGTGACTAACTACAAGTTTCTCGCGTGCCTGCGCGGCATCGAAGCGTTCGGATTCGACAAAGGTCCACTGTGGGATGTCTTCTTCCAAGCAGGGGAATGCTTTTTCGCGCGCGACGACGGTCAAATACTGTACGATGCCGGCATGAAGATGGGTGGTCACGGCCACAAGTGCCCCAAGCGCATACCGTTTCCCAGTGGACTCACACCTCTCCCTCTCGTGCTGCTGCGCACCGAACCTCAAGTTGGCGACACGCTGCGATTTTTGACGTTTCATGGTAAACCAGAAGAATCGATCCTCGAAACCTTGTCAGACACCGTATCGACCCCGGCCGGCACATTTACGAATTGCGCCAGGGCAGTCTGTCGGGTGTTCTCCGAGCCCGGCTGGACTGGGGATGTAATCGCAACTCGAAAGCTGTGGTTCGCACCGGGAGTCGGCATAGTAAGAATCGCCTACCAAGCCGCTGGAGAAACCGAGGACAACTCCGAGTTGGTGGACTTTCATCTCGAAGTCCCCTCCGAGGATTACTTGCCGCTTGCGGTCGGAAACTGGTGGAAATGGAGATGGAAGGAAGGCGAGGAAATCCTGCAGCTCAGAACCGAGATTTACCGAGAAATAGTGGCTCAAGAAGGAGAGAAACCCCTCTTCGCCGGCATCGAGTACTCATTCGCGCAGGAATGACTTGCCCACGCTAACCCATCAATAGGCGCAGCAGCAACCTAGCAGGAGGACCGATCAGCCTTGGCAGGACGTCCGGAGCAAGAAATATGAGCGCGAGGAAGATCAGCAGTCCGTATCGAGCCATAAACTGCTGGTAAGCTCTCGCCTGCTCGTAAGGCAGCAGCGCCGATACTATGTGATGGCCGTCCAGAGGCGCAACTGGAAGCAGGTTGAAAAGAGCCAGCCCTATGCTTATGGCGGCAAGCAGCCACATGAAGTAAGCAACCTGCGAAGGAAGCAAGTGGTTGGTGTATCTGTAGATAACCCCCACCGCAGCCGCGGTCAATAGGTTTGAAAGCGGACCCCAAAGAGATACGCGGAAGCTGTCCCATCTTGGGTGCCTGAAATTTCGGGGATTGATTCGCACCGGTTTGCCCCATCCTATTCCGAAGCCCGAGATGGAAGAGACCACCATCATAATCGTTCCCATCGGATCCAGATGGTCTATAGGATTGAGCGAGATACGCCCCTGCAGGCGAGGTGTGTCGTCACCAGCCCTGTAAGCCGCATAGGCATGAGCAAACTCATGGACGGTGATGCATATCACCAAAGCCGACATCGATAAAGCAAACTCGTACAAGTTGAAACCGCCCATAGTTAAGCCAGCCTATCAGGGAGCAGATCGCACTTCAACAAATCATCAAGAGTCTCTCGGCGCACAACCAGGTCCGCCTTTCCATCGTAGACAAACACCACTGCGGGCCTGGTAAAGCGGTTGTAGTTGGACGCCATGGAGTAGTTGTATGCACCGGTCGACTGCACAGCCAAGATGTCCCCAGTCTCTACACGAGGAAGCTTGATATGGGGTATTAGCATGTCGGTCTCGCAGTGGCGGCCGGAAACTGTGTAGTCGAACTTCGGCTCATCGCCGGCTTTGTTCGCCACCAGTGCCGAATAGAGCGCATCGTAGAGCGCGGGTCTGGGATTGTCCGAGAGGCCGCCGTCGACAGAAAC
Organism: Armatimonadota bacterium; assembly: GCA_029907315.1. GTDB lineage: Bacteria > Armatimonadota > UBA5829 > UBA5829 > UBA5829 > CALJES01. The sequence goes on from JARYME010000012.1 coordinate 15,693, forward strand.
GTATACCCGCTTGCCCGGCGGCTCGGGAATACTGACCTCTTTCACAGGACCGACCGTGTAAAGGGTTGTGCCCGCCTCCCCAACAATAGATCTGCCCGGCTCCACAAACAGCCTGGGTTTGGTGAGGCCTGCCTTCGCAATACCGTCGAGCAAGGCTGCGCTGAGCGATTTCGCGAGTTCGTCGATAGTCGGCGGATGATGCTCCTCCAGGTAACGAATTCCCAAACCTCCGCCCATGTCCAAAACCGGCAGTTCGACGCCCGTTTCGTCGCGGATCTGCTTGAGGAAGCTCGTCATAACCGGGGCCGCCTCGGTATAAGGCGTAAGGTCCAGCAGCTGACTGCCTATGTGGCAATGAATGCCCTGCAAATCCACGCCCGGGAGTTCCAGTGCGCGCTTGACGGCAGCCATGGCCGAACCGTCCTTTATGTTGAACCCGAACTTGCTGTCTTCCTTGCCGGTGCTGATAAGCCGGTGGGTGTGCGGGTCGACTCCCGGGTTGCAGCGTATGAGTATCGGCTGGACACGACCCGCCGCCTGTGCCGTTGCACTAAGTTGGTCCAATTCGACAAAGCTATCGACAACAACATATCCTACGCCGTGGTCGACAGCCATCTGAAGCTCCTGCTGCGTCTTGTAGTTGCCATGGAAAAGCATCCGCTGAGGTGGAAAGTTGCCTTTCAGGGCGGTGTAGAGCTCTCCCGCGCTCGCGACGTCCAGCCACATATCGAGCTTTGCCATAAGGGCGCAAACTGCTCTCACTATGAACGCTTTGCCAGCGTAGGCAACGGCGGAGTCGCCGTATTCCCTCTGGAACGCCTGTTTGTATGCCAGGCAGTTTTGTCGGATGAGAGCTTCGTCGACTACATACAGCGGGGTGCCAAATTCTGCCGCAAGCTCCACAGCATCGCAGCCCCCGATTTCCAGGTGATTGCGTTCATTTACCCTCTGAGTCCCAAGCAGCATAGAGCGTTACTCCAGTACGTTTCTGAATAAAAAAACGAACCAGGCATCCGCGCTCTGCGGTCGGGCCGGTTCGATACTAATCTATCATAACCTCCGCAGCACGTCAAACACATTTCGCAGCCGCCGGCATTGGAATCAAGCGAAGAGCCCCATACAACAGCAACTGACGTTCACCTCTAGTGAACAACATTTCCCCGAAATATCCCGCCGACTTAATAGCAAAAGACCCGTTTTGCGGGCTTGTAATTATGGGAGAGAAAAAACCGAAACGTCCACCCGTGAACACCCAAGTAACCAAACGCGGTCAGATCAATTGATCGCCCGTGGACACCCAAGTGACCGCCAGCGGACAGTCCAACTGATCGCCAGCGAGCGGAACAATATAAGAAAAAGTAATTTATAAGTTGAGATACCAAGTACTTTGCAAAACGCAGTAACATCATGCCAACACATATCGTCCATAGAATCAGCTCGGGCTAACCGCCCTCGCAACAAAACAACACCACACCCAGCCGCATACACTGTCTGAGCATGCACACGCGGCACCCCCGTAGGTGTTTCAGGAAGGTTTACCCATAGGAGCGTACAAGAAGGGAAGGTGAGGACGCAAAAATGCACTGCGTGATCAGCGTTATGCTGTTGCTAACTGCCCCCGGCGGGCTGGTTCTTCCTCAGGCTCCGTGCCCGGGCTGGACGGCTGGCCCCCAGAAAACTGTCTTGCCCTCCGGTATTTTCGACTACATGGACGGAGCAGGCGAACTCTACCTGGGCTATGGATTCAGGAAGCTCTACGTCAGAGAGTATCGCAAGTCCGGTCAGCCAACCATAGTGTGTGAACTGTACGAGCTGCCGACCGCGGCGGACGCTTTCGGGCTTTTTTCCTACGACCGAACCGGCGAGCCTCTCAAAATAGGCCAAGGAGCCGTCTACGCATCAGGACTGCTGCTGGCTTGGCACGGCAAATACTTCCTGCGTATTCTCGCCGACCGCGAGACCCCGGAATCCAAACAGTGCGCACTGGAGCTCGCTAAGCAGACGATCAAGCTGTGTGGCGCGCCGGGAAAGCCCCCGGCTGCACTGCAGTGGCTTCCCAAAGACAATCTGGACGCCGAGACAGTGCACTATTTTCACACCCATATGTGTCTGAACTACTTTCACTTTCTGGCGACTAAAAACATCCTCAATCTGTCCGGCAAGACAGAAGCGGTAATGGGAACATATAACGGGAAGCAAGGGAAGTCGCTTGCGCTGGTCGTAGGTTATCCCTCAGTTGACGAGGCACGCCGTGCGTGGGAGCAGTTTCGCAAGGTGTATTTGGCAGGTCTATCGCTCTCAGGACCGCACTGCCTAGCAAAACTGGAAAACGGGAGGTGGGTTGCAGGCAGCCAAGTAGGGAGGAAGCTTGTGCTGGTGTTGGAGTCTCCGACGCGTGAGGATTGTTTGAAACTGATTGAGCAAATACTCGTCTGTAACGGTGCAAAAGGAGGGAAGAGGAGATGAAAGGCGACGGCATTACAAGACGCGATTTTCTGAAGGGGACTGTTACGGGTGTTGCCGGTTTAGCGTTGGGTGCCGGTCTACCGACTGCCGGTGCCGAAACTGCGAAGAAGGGATCGCAGAGCGTGGTAGCCGTGGTGCGCTCCTCGGAGGCTCTGACTAGTGACATGCAGGTCAACGTCACCGTCTGTCGAAACCTGATCAGACAAGCAGTTATGCAAGCCGTGGGGACAGCCAATGCGAGCGCAGCTTGGAAGAAGCTCTTCAAGCCGACGGATGTAGTCGGCATCGTAACCAGCAAGGCCGTCAACCCTACGCATATGGAACTGGCGAACCTGGTAAAAGAAGAGCTCGCAGCCGTCGGTGTGTCCGAGCAGAACATTAAGTTCATCCAGCGCGAAACGGATCTGGTCAAGGAGTGCACCGCGCTGATTGCGCTGCCGGCATTGAAGGCGCACTGGCTCACCGGTATTGGCACCGTGCTCAAGCTCTACATTATGTTCAGCGGGAAACCGTCGAACTACCACAATGAGAACAGCAGTAAGCTGGGCGAAATCTGGCAGATGGATTTCATAAAGGGCAAGACAAGATTGGTCTTGATCGACGCTCTGCGGCCGACGTGCGACAAAGGTCCGCAGGTGGACCCGCGGTATCAATGGGTTTATGGCGGGATTATTGCATCGACAGATCCCGTGGCTGCCGAAGCTGTCGGCCTTAAGATAATCCAAGCCAAGAGGGACGAAATCAAAGGAGAGCCCTGGCCGCTGTCACCACCGCCTATATGCGTCGCGGCTGCCGACAAAGAATACAAGCTTGGCACTAGCGACCTAAGCAAGATACGGATCAAGAAACTCGGCTGGAACGAGGGTTGGCTGATCTAGGAAGCGATGCCGCATGTGGGTCTAATGCCGAACTCGGCCCGCCACGCTCTGGTTTCGCCGACGACAGCAGCCCCCGCGCCGAATGCGCTTGCCTAAGTGCACTTGGTGTAATAAAATAGGGTGCGGGGCTCGCGAGCGGGCGAGGAAACGAGCCCCGCGGGGTGTCGGCTACTTGCGGCGGAGGAGCTTGAAGACCGCAAGGCCGATTATCGGGAACGCGCCGCCAAGGGTTGAAGGCTCGGGCACCAATGGTACCTTTGGCGGCGTTCCTTGCTCAGGCCAAGGAGGCGAGAACGTCCAGCCGTCCCATGCGCCGTCGGCAAGCACGCGGTCTGAGCAACCTACCCAAGAGGATGCCCACGTCTCGCCGTCCGCGCTGTTCCAGTATTCCCACCAGCGGCTTGTTTGCCAGTTCTGGGGGTCGTAGTATCCGGCGAAGCCCTGATAGCTGATGCCGGTGATGAAAGGGCTTCCCCAGCTCATATCCACCGCAACATCCAGTTCCGTCGCATCTGCCACGGTCCTGATTAGGTCCCATCCGGTCTGTTGACCATCGAAACAGTAACCGAACGCAAATGACTTGGCTCCGAAATCGACTACCAGGAGTGCTCGGCTGCTTCCCGCTCCGACCCAGCGCTCAACCAGAACCTGATCGAACGTCAGACCGTGTGCAACCGAGGTCGATAGGACAAGAACAGCCAGCACCAAGAGCTTTATACTGTGCAGTTTCAAACAACCATTCCTCCTTTCTTAGTGTTTCACTACCTCTGCTGGACCCCGAGCCAGGATGCTCGGATTACGCGTTCGCCTGCTTCGGTGTCGAGGGTACCCGTCACCAGAACTGTGCACCCGGCTTCCGCAGTCCGACCGGTAACTTTTATCGCCGCCGTGCGGTCGGCAGACTGTATGTAGCAGCAGTCGGCAAACTCAGCGGACCCAGCGGTAACGCAGCTCGGTCCGAGGGAGACCACCGCACCGTCAGGCAGATTCTTCGCCTCGCTTATGGTAAGCGGCTTTCTCACCCGGGCGAGTGCATCCACTTCACCTCCTTTGCTCGAGAGTTTTACGTAACGCACCCAGGCAAACCCGGACTGCGCCAGGTCGTACGCAGTGCCTCCTGCGGAACCCTTGTAGAGCTCTATGGCATCCGCCACATATAAGCCGGCGAAATTGCTGGGGGTAAGCGCAGGGTCAACAGGCTTCGTGGGATCCAGCTCACCGTCCCATGTGTGGGCTTCGCTGTTCCAAGCGAACGCATTTGTAGGCCAATAGCTGTCAGCTGTGGGCGCGGAGTATTCGTACCAGTTCGTACCGTCAGGACTGACCGCGACTACAACGCTCTCGCCGGTAACGGACGCGTTGTTGTTGACCCGATAGGTGGCCATGTCGGTATCGTATCGCACGTAGCCTGTTCCGACAAACGCAGCATTTCCGAACACGATGAAATCGAGCCCGTACCAGTTGGCTGGGTCGTCGCAGATAGGTGGGTCAAACTCTACGATTATCCGCCCCGGTGTGTTTGTGTTGCCGATGGTGACTATCAAGGGCGAACCGTCCGGGGCGGTATTCCACGCGCCGTAGACCATCGAGCAGGCATATGTTCCGCTCGGAACGCCTGGTCCGCCGGGCTCCTTGATCCATTTTGTGGGCGGTCCAAGCACCGCGTCCGGAACACCGTAGATGCCTGCACCGAGGTTGGAATAGTCGACCACCCTCGCTGCAAAATCGGCTGCACCGACGGACAACCCGACGAGTGCGCCTAACAAACCAACTATGAACGCGGTGAACACGAGCTTTCTGAAAACTTGCCGCGGCAGTATCACGTGAATCACCTCAATGAATATGCCGAGTCGTCGTCAGAAAGGGCGCCGCACTCGGGCTCTTTGGAATCGTATTTATACTTCTTGTTCGATCGCGCCACGTGCCCGTCGGCATAAGCTATATTGGCGAAACCGCCGTGCCTAAAATGCACTTTTCCCGCAGAGAACAGCGGGTCGCTCGGAGCCCGCAGGAAATTCTGTGCGCTGACGGGGTTTCCGAACCCGCCGTCCGCAAAGACCACTTTTCTCGACGGGCGAGCTATCTGCCCAACGAAACACGGGGGTATGCCCACTGCTGGGTCGCCGCCGATGTAGGTAGTGTTGTAGGCGTAACCGGTGTATGGCCTGCCCCAGCCGTTACCGACAAAGGAAGGGCAGCTATTGATTTGATGGTTTTTGGTGTAACGTGCGAGGAGTCCAAACGTGTAATCCGGCGGCGATGAGGACCATCGCAGCACAAAATCCCAAGCATACTCGGTATTTGTGTTCCAGTCGAAATAGTATGACGGGCAGGCGCGGCCGGAGTTATCGTCGGCGTAGAGCGTCCACGCGGATATGAGCTGTTTGAGGTTCGAAGCGCATTTGGTCTGACGAGCGCTTTCCTTGGCTGTGGTCACTATGGGCACCATCACTGCCACAACCACGGCGATGATGGCAACAACCACAAGGAGCTCAATAAGACTAAAACCGAAACGGGCTCTCAGCCCATCCCGGATATACCTTTGGCCAAGAGCCCGACTGCTACGCTGCTCGACCGTCATCTTTGCCTCCGAAGATGAACCGTTCGAATGCTCGTAGGGCAGGTCTTCTGACTTCCGGATCACCCTACCCCGGCCCCTTCCCATCCGTCGTTGACCACGGACAGTGGATATGGCCGGCTCGTCCCCGGTTACAGCGGCGGGCCCGTGACGGATTTTCACCGTCTTCCCTAGAGCCCTACAAGCGAACAGTATTCACTTTTGCCGCTATTAGTGTATCAGCGGAGAGTTGCCGTGTCAATCGGTATCTTCGAACTATTTTTTGGGGAAGAGAGAGGCGGTTAGCGCGCCTGAGCTTTAGCCAGCACTTCCGGTGGCGCGAGGACGTTCTTCGCGGCGTTGTAAGCCTCAAGGCTGGAATAAACGACCAGGCAGTTAGTAAGCGTTCGACCCGGCACCGCCAGGTAGCGTCCCTGGTAATAGAGTGCCGTGGAGGAACCCCCGTCGAGCAGCACGGCATCCTTGGTTTTGAGCTGAATCAAGAGCTTTGCCAGGTCGTAAAGCGAGGCTCTTCGATTGATGCAAACGAGGAGCAGTTTACCAGCATCAGTTATGCCCACAGCCGTGCGCCTGGTTGAGACAAGTAGTGATCGACGAAATCCCTCGTGTTTCAGCGCGATTGCGATTTTGCCGTTGGAGACCAAGGTCGGTCCCGCACACAGAACAGTTTCGCAGCCCTGCCAGCCAGTTTGCCGACCGGTTTTGAGAGGGATTATTTTCGCGTTGTTGTTCTGGTCGATGGTGAGCGCAGATCCGATAACGCCCGAATAGACAAGGGTGCCAAAAAGGGCAATATCTCCGGTGGGCTTTAGGCTTTTGGTGTCGAAAAACGTACCGGTAATCGCGGCATAGGGCCGCGTGCGAGCTATCATCGACTTAAACGTTTCGGCACTTCCCGTACCGCCCGCGGCGAGTGCAACCGATACCTTCACATTCGGATCCTGTAGATTCACGGTTACCACGTGCGCCGCGATATGGCGGTAACGCACGCGTTCGTATGCTATGCTGGGCGTTTGAGAGGCGTATGAGGCTGTGTACCCGAGCAGAATCGACATAACGGCAAGTGCTCTCCTCATCATGACGCTCCTCCTCGGGCAGCAGACTACACTGAAGCAACCTGCATAACCGATGCCCAGAAGCCTTAGGAACGCCCGTACAATTGCCGGTTTGAACTGAAAACAGGTATTTATGCGGGGTGCCTATGCGCGGGCAGCGCATTCACGCGAGTGGAGGATCTGGTAGAATTACCTGATTTTCCGGGGATCACTTGACTAGGCGTCCAACCGATGGTAACCTCCAAGTAGAGGGGACGTGTTTTGCGCTCTGAAGCTCCGTGCAAATAAGGGCGCAACCGTTTACCGACAAGACCAGCCGCCACCTTGGAATGCCAAGGTGCGGCAGCAGATTCTATCATTTCCGAGTGAAAGGAGGGAAGAAAGATGAGAATGGTTTTGGCTTTGCTCGTCGTGTTGGCAGTGGCAATCGCCCCTGCCGGTGCCCAGGTACTGCTGTTTGAGGACTGGGAGACCGGAACGGACGGGTGGACGGATTACGGGTCTGGTCCGTTCGCAACCCTGGACAACACCCAGAACACGACACCCGGAGGCCAGTGGTCGCTGAAGACTGCGGATAACGCTACGACAAACTACACCAACGCGAAGGATTACGTTTGGGCGACCGAAAGTCCGAAGCTGTGGGTAGTATCCTGGAACTTTATGCACAAGTCGACGACCACACGCGAGTATCTGCAGATCCACAGCTACAGTGGCGGAGGCGGCAGCGGCAGTCTCCAGCAGCTCATAAGCTTGGGCGTATACAACGCTTCGCCTGCGGATACCACGAAGTACAACTTCCGAGTGGCTGTAGGAAGCGTAAACTGGGGTAACACCACGATAGCCCGTGTGCCGAACGTATGGCACTCCATGAAGGTCGAGCAGTTCCTGGACGGGACGATCAACTTCTGGATCGATGGCCAGCTCGGCGCGACTGCCACCACGACGGCGGTGTACGGGATTACCCGAATCAGAGTGGGTTCGGGCTTGACGAACAACAACGCCGGTGCGTGGTATGACGACATCAAGGTGGAAATCGTTCCGGAGCCGGGCAGCCTGGTAGCACTCGGCACGGGCCTGATCGCCTTGGTGGGCGCGCGCCGCAGAAGGGCGTAGACTCAATATTTGGTAAGGCTTCGAAGGGCCGCTGGTCATAGCGACTGGCGGCTTTTTTACGCGATCTTCAGCGAGTGCTCACCATACTGTGCGAATTACCTGTTTTGACGGTTGACACTTGACTGCGCGCACGCAGCGTGTTAGAGTGCGATTGGAAGCAAAGAGGCTGTACCGGTGTGGGCAGTCTTCACAAACTGACGGCAAATCCCAGAGGGAAAGGAGGAAAAGATGAAAAGGCACGTATTCTGTTTGAGCCTGTGCGTGCTGCTGCTTGGGACGGTAGGCGCATGGGCGGGAGTTGGTGACTCCTGGATAACGGAAGTGCGCGACACAACCGGCGCACTCAACCCGTATTGGGTGGAATCCGGAGTGTGGGCAAATTCCAGTGCGAACAGCACGGCTCCTGGTTGCCAGCCGGGCGGTTCCAGATACGCCAGCACTTATCGAAGCGTGGCTGGTCTGAAGGAGGTAACCGTCCACATGGACATACCGGATCCCGGAACGTACGAAGTCTTCGTAACTTGGGGAACCGGCGCTAACAGGAGATCACCCATCGCCCACTACGTGTACGACGTGAACGGCACTGTTCTTAACCTCGTCGACCAGGCGGCCACCGCGAATGTGTGGGTCTCGCTGGGAACGTACGCGTTCAACGCGGGCACGAAAGTGCCCATCCTCAAGATCAGCAACGACAGCATCGATGTAAGCGGAAGCATGTACGCGGACGCCGTGAAGCTGACGTGCGTATCGATCATACCTGAGCCCGGAAGCATAATCGCACTCGGCACGGGTCTGATCGGTCTGATCGGGTTCGCGCGGCGACGCAAGTAGCACGCAGTCAGTCAGGCTAACAGGTATCTTTTGGGCCGTTGGCTCTTACAAGCCGGCGGCTCTTTTTTCGCGCGTCGGAAGGTTTGAGATACAATAATACCCACAAGCAAGATGACAATCGCGAATTACTCATTGCGCAGCACAACCACTCGCAAATACGGAGGCGAATGATGCTCACTGTAGGCGACGTGATTAGACATCTGGAGAAGATCGCACCCCCTTGGATGGCTGAGCCCAACGATACGATAGGTCTACAAATTGGGGATCGTTCGAGCAGCGCGGCGACCATCTGTGTAGCGGTAGACCCGTCGGATAGGGTGGTCGACAAAGCCCTATCGCGCGGCGCACAACTGATCGTGACCCACCATCCTCTGATCAGGAACCCGCTGAAGGCACTTGTGAAGGGTGACCCGATCGCCGAAAGAGCGGTGAAGATTGCGCAGGCGAATAGCGCCCTTTATGTAATGCACACCAATTATGATTCAGTGCCCGGCGGGGTGAGCGACATTCTAGCGCGCAAGCTGAAACTGACCAACATCCAACCGCTTACCGACACCCGAAGCGATGAATACTGCAAGGTTGTGGTGTTCGTGCCCGGGGAGGCACTGACTGGAGTTAGAGATGCGATGGCACAAGCAGGAGCCGGGCGCATTGGCGAATACTCTTACTGCAGCTTCCGGACGCAGGGCATCGGCTCGTTTATTCCGGAGGCAGGAGCTCAGCCGTATATCGGCTCTGCGGGACGATTGGAGGAGGTCGACGAGTGGCGACTGGAAATGCTGTGCACACGTTCCGTGCTTCCGCAGGTTTTGGCCGCAATGCGCGACAACCATCCGTATGAGGAACCGGCATACGACATCTATCCACTGGCGAATGAAGCTCCGAAGTTGGGACTGGGCAGAGTAGGCGACCTTGAGTGCGAGATGTGCCTGGGTGAGTATGCGGACTTCGTGCAGCGCGAGCTGCAGGTTCGATTTCCCAGGTTGTTCGGCGACCCCGGAAGACCCGTCAAGAGGGCAGCCGTCTGCGGGGGCAACGGTTCGTCCCTCTACAAAGAGGCTTTGTCTGCCTCGGCAGATGTATACGTAACCGGGGACTGGAGATACCACGATATCCAAAACGCATTGGCGATGGGTCTCTCGATAATCGACGCGGGCCACTTTGAGACGGAAAAACCCGCGGTTGTCGCTTTGGCTGAACGGCTGGCAAAGGATTTCGCCGGGAGTGCTGAAGTAGAATACGTGGAGTGAAGCGTGGGCTGGGATTTATGAGTCGAGATCCTGCCCGCGGGTATAAGTTAAGGCTGCGGACCGCGAGGGCTGGCTATTGACTGCTGGTAAATCCGGTGCTACGATAACTTGTAGTGAACAGAGGATCTACGATGAGCAGAGTTTCACCGGAATTCGGACGCATAATCAAAGAGTTCCTGCAGCGCAACCAGCTTACGTTCCGCAGCGCGGCACTGCACACGGGAATCAGCGCGGCATATTGGAAGGACATGTCGGACGGACGCGTGCCCTCCGAGGAAATCATCTCTCGTATATGCATGGCGTTTCCCGAACTCGATGAGAATGAGCTGAGGCTCAGTGCCGGTTACGCGCCCAAGATGCAGGAGATGGACGCCGTAAAGGCTGTCGAGTTTGCCCTCCGAAGCCAGCCTGATATCCCTGACGAAGGCAAGCGCCAGATTTTGGATTTTGTGAAAGAGATTCAGAGTCGTTACGGACGCGAAAGGGACTAATAAGAATTGTCAGGACTCCACTTCGAGGACGAGGCTGAGCGGCTCGCCTATAAAGCCTGGCGCACCCTCAAGCTCGAACCACCCGCAGATTTGGACAGAGTGGCTGAGAAGCTGGGTTTGGTTGTCGAGTACCGCGAGTTTGTGCCGCAGATAGATGGGTTTTACCTTAGACTGCCGCACACCCCGCCGATAATTGCCGTAAATTCCAGTTATGTCAAACCGCTCGAGAGGCGCAGGTTTACGCTTGCCCACGAAATCGGACATCACCTGCTGGCGCGGCGAATCTCGAACCCGGAGAGACTGTTCTTCCTGGACACGGAACGCGGCCGCCGCAGCGTGCTGGAACGTGCTTGCGACCGATTCGCCGCGCTGCTTCTGATGCCGGAGGATCTGGTAAGGTCCTACTTTGCGGAACTTGAGTCCAACCGGAGCAAACGCGTTGCGGTAATGGCTTCGCGGTTTGGAGTTTCCACTTGGGCGATGCGACGGCGGTTGAGAGAATTGGGGTTGAACTTGTGGGATAAGCGTCGAGGGGGATGATGGACTGTGCAGATAAGAGTTTTTGTTCTGATTCTTGCAGCGGGAGCAGCAGCAATGGGTGCAGCCAGCGGCACGCCTAAACCTGGCTTTGTAACCGTGATAGGACGTGCGGTGCCGGGCTTTGGGCATTCGGATCACGGAGCGCCGGCTCAGGTACAAGCATTGGCACTGAAGCATTCAGAAGCGCAGCTGGGCTATTGCAACGTGCCAAGGGAAGCAGCCATAGACGTATTACTCGCATCCGGGCGCGAGATAGCCGGCTACGTTCACGCAGAAGAAAAAGAACTGGATTACTACTACCGCAAGGGAGTGAGGCTTTTCATAGTGGGCAATGAGCCAGACGGCGAACCGGAAGCCTACGGCAAGACCCTGCAGCGCATTGCCGCCTATGCGCGCTCGTCCGCGCCGGAAGCCAGGCTGATCGGCGGCAACTGCTTCACCCACGGGCCTTACGAAACCCTCTACCAGAAGTGTGGTTTTAGGGAATCGTGTCATATGGTGGGCTTCCACTGCTATTCGGATGAACCCGATACCGGCATAAACATAGGGGCGGTCGGCGTGCTGCGAGAGATCATGAAGAAGTACGGCGACGCAGACAAGCTTGTCTTCCTTGGAGAAGGATGGGGTCCCAAGAGAGAACTGCGCACCGTGCCTCGCGTCTCGCCGTATATTCCGCCCAGCGTGAGTGAGATCACCCTGATGCGCCAGTTTCTGGTAAACGGCTGGAATAACATTTGCACTCCCCGAGAGAATTACAACCCCAACTGGGTATATGGGGTGTTGTTCTTCACTCTTAGCGACAATTGGGGATTCGACTACTCCCACTTCTACAACGGCGGGTTGATAGACTTTTGGGGAAATCCGAAGGACGACCTCTTGCTGCTCTTCCCAGGCGACCGTCTGACCGTGTCGAACTCTGGGTTTGAGTATGCTGAACCGGGTGAGCCGCGGGGAACTGGCCCCTGGTGGCAGATGAAGCCGGATACGCCGCTTTCTTGCTACGGTATCGACGCGAGCATCCGAAGGGCTGGGCTTAGGTCCCAACGGCTGTCGCTGGTAGACGACGTAAACGAGGTCTACATAACCCAAAACACCGCTAGAGGCTCCGTAAAGCCCGGCGAAACATACACGTTCGCCGCATGGGTCAAGACCCAGGATGTAGTGACGGACGAGCTGCAGGGCGCCAGGGTGAGAATAAGATTTCTGGACGCAGACGGCAACGTGGTGGGATCCGGAGCCTGGTCCGAAGGGTTGGACTCCACCCGGGACTGGACGCAGTTAACGGCGACTGCGACTGCGCCCGCAAGTGCAAACAGAATGCGCATAGAATGCAACTTGCGCGGAGTCAGCGGCACTGCTTGGTTCGACGATTGCAGTGTGTCGGTGGGAGCTGCCGTCGGCAAAGGCGCCGTGGAAGGCTATGTGCTGAAGCCAGACAACACCCCAATAGCCGGGGCGGCAGTGGTCACCGCACCCGCCGGAAGAACCGCCAAGACGGACGAGACGGGCAGGTTCGAGATAGCAGATTTGGATCCTGGAGTCTACAATTTGACTGCGTCGGCGGAGGGATTCTCAAAGAAGAGCGTCACCAAGGTTGTCGTTGCGCCAGGAAGGACATCTGTCGCAGGGCTGCAGCTGGAGCCGACGGTACCCGGAGCGCCTGTGAACGTCGAAGTCGAGTCGTGCGGGGTCAGCGGTGTGCTGAAGATAAGTTGGGATCCGCCTGACACAGGAGTAGACTATTTCAAAATATACAGGTCGACAAGCGCGACGTCCCTGGGAGAATGCGTAGCGGACAATGTGACAGCCTCTCCATTCTACGATGAGCACCTTCAGGATTTCCAGACGTACTATTACACCGTGAGAGCTGTGAAAAGCGGTGCGGAATCACAGAACACGGACCGTCACCCGGGCGTGCCGACCGGCGGCGCAACGTTGCCAATATACGATACTAACGCCGAGCCGGACTGGGCAAACAACGCGCAGACGCACGGCCAAACGTTCACCGTGCCGAAATCGGGAAGCATAGTGAGCGCCACGTGCGTGCTGGCAAATAGCGAGCCACCCAACTACAGAAGCGTTGAGTTCTCCATCCTTGAAGGGGGTCCGAATGGCAAGCAGGTGGGACCGTCCAAGACGGTAACTTGCTATTTCAATGAGATAGGCACGGCTCAGTGGAGCGCAGGCGAGGTGCCGGTGGTAGCCGGTAAGACCTACTACCTCCGCCTAGTACTCGACAAGGCTTCGGCAATCTATCGCACGAAGGCGGATGCCGTTCCGAGGGGACGCTATTATATGAACGAGCAGCCGTATCCGTCGGAGTCGGACTTGTGGTCCACCATTTCGCTGGCTGAGAGCAGACCCTTGGATATATTGAATGTGAGAGCCAAGCAAGTGGGACCCAGCGAAGTGGAAATAACTTGGCATACTACCGCGCCCGCGACAAGCCAAGTGCTTTACGGTCCGAGCGCCACTTATGGTTCTTCCGTGGCTGCGGACGATAGAATGACCGCAGAACACAAGGTGCTACTTGCAAACTTGAATCCCGGAAACTATCACTTCTGCGTGAAGTCGGCAAGACCCGGGTTGCCGGATGCCGTGTCACTGGACTATCAATTTGTCGTAAAGTAGCCGGTGCGAGTAGGACGAACGCACTGTGAAGCGACCCCTGCGTAGAATTAATTACCGCCGGGTGGGTATTGACTGAACCCAACGCGCGTCGTAGACTACGTTCTGCATTACGGTTTAGGCAAACGACTGAGTAGGAGAGTGTGAAGATGGCGCTCAAAGTCGGAGTTGTGGGTATGGGGGGCATCGGCAATACCCATGCCGAGTGCTACAAGAAAGATCCGCTTGCAGAGTTGGTGGCAGTGTGCGATGTAGTAAAAGAAAAAGCGGACGCAGCTGCCGAAAGGCACGGTGTGAAAGCCTACTACAGCCTCAAGGATATGTTGGCGAACGAAGAGCTGGATATAGTCGACGTATCCACAGGGGGCTACGAGAACGGCAGTTGGCACTTCGAACCGACAATGGAAGCCCTTGATGCGGGCAAGCATGTGCTGTGCGAAAAACCCCTGTCAAACGACATCAACGAAGCGCGCGAAATGGTTCGCTTTGCCGCCGAAAAGAAGCTGTATCTGGGATGCAACCTAAATCATTACTTTACATTGACAGCCGAACGCGCCAAGAAGTACATCGATGATGGGATGGTCGGCGAGCTGATCTACTGCCTGTTCAAAATGGGCTTCCACGGCGGCGAAGAGACCTACTCGCTCAACAAATCCCCGCGGTTCAACCAGCCATATGCCCACATGAAGGCTTTTCTGACGCATCCGTTCAGCGTCATGAGGTATTTTTGCGGCGACATCAGAGACGTTCAAGCATTTGCAACAAAGCCTGGGTTCAGAAAGAACAAAGGCGACCTGCTTCTGTCTATCAACAGCATCCACGTGCGGTTTGTGAACGACGCCGTGGGTTATCTGCTGAGCCATCGAGGGGATGCTGTGTGGGGACTCGGAGGCTGGTGGAGTGTCGAGGTCGCTGGCAGCAAGGGCACATTCTGCATCGAAAACTGTGTAGAGAAGCTGACCTACTGGCCAGCGCCGAAGCCTGGTAAGAGCTTGGGCATAGGGGAAGAGCAGGAGCCTGAGGTTCTGAATACCGGCATTAAGGACTTCGGGGCTACGTTCCCAAGCCGGATACACGCGTTTCTTGAGGATGTCACCAATGGTGTTCCGCATGAGCATCTGCGTGCGTCCGGGCGAGACGCGCTAGCGACATTGGAGTATATCTGGGCTGCCATCGAATCTTACGAAAACGACGGAGCAGTGGTCAGACCGGCACCGCTTCCGCCGATTCACGGTGACCCGAAGGTCGAGCGGATATAGTCTTCGCCGCGTACAAGAACGAGGCGGGCCACACTGGTTCGGCGTGGGCAGTTGGTATACGCGCCTAACCGTCGGCGGCTGGACGCACGTATAGGCGGACGCGGGGGAAGTATCGTCGCATCCACTGAGCGGCTTTTTCGGGGCCGAGGACCGATGCCGCGGTAGCCAAGCAGTCGGACGTAGTGCAGTCGGGAGCTATAACGGTAACCTCGGCCCTGTGGGTCAACCCTAACCCCGTGCGAGGATCCACAATGTGCGAGTAGCGGCGACCGTTGATCTCAACGAACTGTTCGGCGTCGCCTGAGGTTGAGACACCGCAGTTTGCTAGCTGGCTACAACGCTCATCCGCCTGCGCAGCGGGTATTTGGACGAGCCAACCTTTCTTTCCAGGCGGAGGGTCGCCGAGCGCGATGTCGCCCCCCATTTCGATGAGTGCTCGATTTATTCCGCAGCGCTTGAGGGTCCGGAGGGCTTCATCACAGGCATATCCTTTTGCTATGCCGCCGAGGTCCAAGAGCATACCGGGGTATTTCAATCGAACAGTTGCGTTCTTCGCATCGATTTCCAGCTTGCGCCAGCCGACAAGCTCACGCGCAGAGCACAGCCGGGATTCATCGGGCATCTTGCGCGTAGCACGGGCTTCCCGCCAGAGCTTGACGAGTGGTCCGACCGTGACGTCGAACGCTCCGTCCGACAAACGCGATATCTCCTGGGCTTTCAGCAGCACTTTCAGCAGGTCCCTACTAACCTTGACCGCAGGACCACCCGCCTTGGCACACAGACGCATGAGCTCGCTGGTGGGTCTGTAATCGCTCATTACGTCTTCGAGTCGGGCAATCCTTGCAAATGCCCGCTTGCAAGCGCTTTCGGCTGATGCGCGATTCGGAGCGTAAACCACCATTCGAGCGCGAACACCCATAGCCGCCTGAGAGTACTCAAAGCGCTCCAATCGGCTGACGGCGACAGCGCAGGCACCAGGTCGAGACGCGAAAACACCCAATATGAACCAAAGAACGGCGAGCATATCCCACTTGAAGCGAATTCGCCGCACAAAAGCAGCAGGGCGAGAGTGAAACGGCATTCGTTGCAACCCTCCCGCCCCGCAGTCTTGACACGTGTTCGGAACCCTCATCCGGCGAAAACCGAAGTCGAACAGCAGCCGCCTCATATTACGGCTTTGTTCCACTGATCCCTCAAGAACTTTACGGACTTGGGGATCTCCACTTCCCTATCGCCCACTACTCCGCACTCAAAACTGCAGAAGTCCTTGTAGCCAATCATTTTGAGTCCGCGGAAGCCGTCGGTGAAGTCGCGGTCGTCCTGTCCGGGAAGCTTGCGTGTGCGCGATGCGAGATGAACGTGGTGCAAATATTTGCCCGCAGAGAGAAACGCGCCCATGTCGGAGGTTTCCTCGATGCACATATGGTAGAAGTCGCCCATCATGCACGCACCTGGGTGATTGACGTCGCGGCATATCGCCGCCGCATCAGCCAACAACCTAAGGAACCAAGCCTCGTTGCGGTTGAGGGGCTCCATAAGGAGTCTGGTCCCGCAGCTTACCGCGTATTCAGCCAACTCGTGCAATTGATCGATGAGAACCTTGCGCGCCTCGACAAAAGGCAGCGGCTTCTGATGGTTGAAAGCAGGCACAAAAATGAGGCCCGTCGAACCAAGCTCGCCCGCTGCAATTAGGATCTCCTTCATCGACCTGCGACATTTCTCGCGCTCTGATTCGTCCTCGCTGATCAGAGCCCCCTCGAACCCAGCGCATATGGCACTAATCTTCACATTTGTGCCTGCGAGCGCCGACTTGAGTTCTTTTACGCGATCTTTCAGCCCCCGGCCGCCGACCTCGAGCCCTTCTATGCCCCATTTCTCCATCTTGGCGATCTTCTCTTGCAAACTGGCACCCGGGATGATTCCCTCCTGACTGGAAATGCGCAGCACAGCATCGGTTTGCTTCTTCGCCTGCGCATCCGAACCGATTGTCAGCGCAGCACTTGCCAACCCCCCAACCATAAGAAACTCACGCCTGGTCATCGCCTTGTCAGCCTCCTTTCACATACGCGCATCCGGCCCGCATAACTCCGAAACGTCACAGCAGCGGCGTCTTTCCCGGAATTGCAACCGGCGGCACGGGAAGCGGCCCAAACTCGAGTTTTTCAGGCATCAGGTTCTCACGAGAGTTCGCAGCCTGTTCCCACGTGACCTCTTGACCCGTATATGCCGACATCCTGCCCATTATCGCGGTAAGCGTGCTGTCTGCCACCTGCTGAGCTTCGTTCAGGGGGTTTCCTGCACGGATGCTTGCAATCAGGTCGGCGTGTTCCTGAACGTAAGGCTTACACGGGGGACCATCGTACTTCCACTCCATCTCTCCGCGTATGATTCCAGCACAGTTGGACGTACCCTTGGTCCCGACGACGCGTTCGGAAACGTTGTTCGCACAGCCGTCGATTTGTCGGCACATGCTCATCAGCCTTGCGCCATTCGGATACTCGTACTCGACGGTGAAGTGGTCGTATATGTGGCCATAAGCGGGATCCGTGCGGGCTTGTCTTCCTCCCATGCCAAGTGCCTTAATGGGATGCGTGCCCATCACCCAGTTAATCACGTCGAGGTTGTGGACGTGCTGCTCCACAATGTGGTCCCCGGAAAGCCAGGTAAAGTACAGCCAGTTGCGAAGCTGCCACTCCATATCGGTCCATTCGGGCTTTCGAGGATTCATCCACAGGCCACCTTGATTCCAGTAGCACTGGGCTGCAAGTATATCACCGATAGCACCTTCGTGAATGCGCTTTATAGTCTCCTGATAGTTGAACGAATGTCTGCGCTGTGTGCCCGCCACCACGCCCAGTTTCTTCTCCGAAGCCATTTTGCCCGCTTCGACAACCATCCGATAACCCGGGCCGTCGACTGCAACTGGCTTCTCCATGAACACGTGCTTTCCAGCCTCGACCGCATACTTGAAGTGAATGGGTCTGAACCCAGGCGGAGTAGCAAGAATCACCAGATTGACTCCGGAATCAATCACCCCTTTGTAGGCATCGAAGCCGACAAAACACCGTCGCGGCGTCACCGTCACTTTATCTTTCACCGCTTCGTCATTTTGCAGGTTCGAAAGACACCCCTCCAACCTGTCCTTGAACACATCGCCGAGAGCAACGATGCGCACACCTTCCGAGCTGTTTACGCAGTCTTTGGCGGCACCAGTCCCACGGCCGCCGCACCCTATCACGCCCACTCGGATCTCGTCGGAGCCTGCCGCCCAAGCGCCGACGCTGAACGGGAAAGCGCTTGACCCGACCAGCGCAGCTGCCGAAACTGCCGAAGCTTTCAGAAAATCCCTGCGCGAAACTCCGCGCGTGTTGCTATTCGTTTTGTTCTCGCCTGTCATTGCCCTCCATTCCTTTCGCACTTGAGTTTTTTCGGCTGCAGATGAACCGCGCCGCCTTATGGTTCCCTAAGAACTCTGAACCCTACGAACGGGCCGTCCGACAACCACCACTTACTCTTCGGACTCTGCGGATCGTTTGCCTGCCAGGATTCATCCGGATAGCGGCGAGCACTAGGGGTTACGTCCTTCGCCATATCCTCCCAGGAACCGCCGCATACGACAGGTCTGCCGTCGAGCCCGACACACCACTCGGCGACATTGCCGAGCATATCATAGATTCCCCATGCGTTCGGGAGTTTCTTTCCCACTGGCTGGGTTTTCTCCTGCCAAAACCAGGCGTACTTTTGAAGCTCGTCGCCCGTAGGAGCCGGTTTGCCCGCTCGGCACGCGTATTCCCATTCGGCTTCGGTTGGAAGCCGATACTTACGCCCCGTCTTTGCCGAAAGCCACTTGCAGTAGCTTTCAGCCGCATAGAATGTGACGTTGATAACCGGATAGCCCTTGTGCCCGAAGCCCCGGTCTGCGGTTCCATAAGGTTTGCTCGGATGGGCTACTGCGTCGCTGCCGCCTGCGACCCCCGCAGGCTCGTCCAGGCGAAGAACGAATACGTCGTATTCGTCCCACGTGACTTCCGTCTTGCCAATCCAAAACGGTCCCACCTTGACTTTGCGCTTTGAACCCTTGCCGGTCGGGTCCGCTATCTCGATTTCTCCCGCAGGAACGCCGACCATGTCAAACGTTACCAGGGTACCGGATATTTTCTCGGTGTAAGACGCTGGGCGCTTTGATGAGGCAGATTTGCCATCCGCAAACAGCGGGGCGCACCAGGTCAACAAAGCGACGCACAGCACCGCCAAGCACGCCGCAGGCCTGAGTCGTTTGAGTATAGCAGCAGTGAATCTTAGTGTGCAGCACGTCTGGGAGAAGCTCATCACTTGCGAATCCTCCAATAGTAGAAGGGCACATTGTTTACTGTAGACTGGGTTTTGTAGATGGACATAAAGGCAGCATGGCCGTCACAGAAGATGAATATCCCACCCTTTGCCTTGCCGTCGTCGTGGTATGGATAGAACTGTCCGGCACTTCCGGTGGCGTAGTTGTCTAGAGGCTCCGCGGACCAGTCCCCGTCCTTGTTTTCGGAAACCAGTATAGTCCGAGGCGGATGCGGTATGGAACTGAACAAACGCCATCCGATGTACACGGTTGCGGAGTCGTCCATGGTTATGTAGACATTGATACCGTAGTGGCCGGTTTCCGGATACTGCGGCGGAGTATACACCTGTGCCTTGGTTTTTACCGGACAGCGCAGAACGGCTCTGTTTTTCAAGAATGGCTGAACCCGCTCACGCCAGGTATCGCGATACCATATGCTCCAGTTGTTGTCGATAAGATTCCAGGCAAAAGGAGTGGCGCCGTTTGCCGAGTCGGCGTACATCATTATGGCCTTGCTGAGCTGGGACATATTGTTCATGCACTTCGTCAACTGAGCTTTCTGCTTGGCAGTCACGAGGACCGGAAACAGCACAGCGGCAAGCACGGCGATGATGGCGATCACAACCAGGAGCTCGATGAGTGTGAACGCACGCGTGAATACCGGCCGAGCAGCAGCCTTGTCGGCGGAACGAAACATTGCAATCGGCAGTCGGACGAGCGTCCGGATAATCAGAGCTTTGTGGCGACCGTACAGAAAAATGGCTGCCGACCTAGGGCTCGAACCTAGAACCTTCTGATCCAGAGTCAGACGCTCTGCCAATTGAGCTAGTCGGCAGCACATGATTAAATTACCCGAATTAAGCCTTGGTTGTCAACATCAAAGTGTCGGTTTTTCAACAGTCGTTGCTGTCGTGTTTGTTGTTATCCTTAGGCTCCAGCTCAACAACAAGCAGCGCCACGTCGTCCCGCAGATGGCGTCCAGAAAACCCTTGCAGTTGCTCAACCAACTCCGCTATCAGCCTGTCAGGCGGACTATCCAGATGCGCCAGCAGACACTGCTTGAGTCTTTCCAAGCCAAAATGCGTACCGTTCGAGCGCGCCTCCGTGACACCGTCGGTATACATCACCAGCTTCGAACAGTCCTCCATGCGCGTTTCTTGCTGCTCGCAGCCGGCTGATGGTGTGATTCCCAGTGGAACCCCGGTGTTCTGAAGCTCAACTACCCGCCGGCCAATGGAATCAACATACAGCGGCGACTCGTGCCCAGCATTGGCATAGTAAAGCGAACGTTCGCGCAAGTTCAGCAAGCCGTAGAAAAGCGTGACGAAGAACTCCGGCGGGGTTTCCTTGAGCACCAAGCTGTTGAGTTTTTCCATAACGTATGCAGGCGACGGATCCATGTAGGCGTAGGCTTTGAGTCCCTGCCTCGTGAGAGCGGTATGCACCGCCGCCTGTACCCCTTTACCGGCTACATCTCCAATAACCAACCCCACCAGGTCCGGACCAGGCGTGAACACATCGTAAAAGTCGCCGCCGATTTGAGCTTCTTCGACCGCCGCGATATAGGTGCTGGCTATTCGCAAACCGTCTATTCTCTCGGGCACCGCGGGAAGCAGAGCCTGCTGCAATGTCTCAGAAATGCGCCGCTCTCTAGCATAAGCCTGACGGAGCGCCTCCTCGGCTTTTCTTAGAGGTGTGATGTCTTCGGTAGATGCGACGGCGCCGAATATCCTGCCGTGTTCGTCGTAGAGAGGCGCAGAGCCGAGCAGAAGATAACTGCGCTGTCCGTCCTCGGTCTCAATTATGAGCTCTTCTCCGCAGACCACTTCCCCGGTGCGCAGAGATCTGTGTATGGGGAGGTCTTCCTCTGCGAACGGCGTTCCGTCCGGATGCATCAGCTTGCTGTTTGCCAGGTAGGAAGGCAGCGGCTCGCCGACCTCCGGTCTGACGCGGAAGAACTCCTGAGACCGCCGGTTCATAAAGGCGATGCGCATATCCGGTCCCTCGGTAACGATTATGCCGGACGGGACCGTATCAAGTACCGTTTGCAGGCGCCTACGCTCACGTGCGATCTCCGCATCGTGATTAGTGCGCTTTTTGGTGTCGTCTTGTTTCTTTCTCGTAGCCATAGTGATTATTTTACTTGCCGACGCACAGCAGACCTACCAGAAAAGCGCTGCCCCTACTGCGCAGCCAGGCTTTTCTCTATTTTTGCCCACGTGTCGCGGAGCGTTACCGTCCGATTGAATACGAGTTTTTCAGGCGTGGAATCAGGATCCACGCAGAAGTAGCCGATCCTCTCGAACTGGTAACGCGTCCCAACCGGGCTTCCGACCACACTGGGTTCCACGAAACACCGCTTAACTTCCAGCGAGTTCGGGTTCAGGTTATCCAAGAAGCTGCCCCCTGGCTCTACGTCTTCCGGATCCGGTTTGAGGAACAGGTGGTCGTAGAGTCTCGCCTCGGCCTCCACGGCGTGCCTTGCCGACACCCAGTGCAGCGTGGCTTTCACCTTGCGGCCGTCAGGAGCGTCTCCGCCGCGGGTTGCCGGATCGTAGGTGCAGCGCAGTTCCACAACGTTCCCCTCAGCGTCTTTGACGACATCGACACACTTGATGAAATACGCGTATCTCAGCCTGACCTCACGTCCCGGAGCCAGTCGATAGTACTTAGGCGGCGGGACCTCGCGGAAGTCGTCACGCTCTATGTAGAGCTCGCGGCTAAATGGCACCTTTCTCGTACCTGCCGAAGGATCTTCCGGATTGTTTACAGCGTCTAGTTCCTCTGTTTTATCCTCGGGATAGTTGATAATAACGACCTTCAGCGGGTCAAGCACTGCCATGCGTCTTTCGGCGCGTTTGTTGAGGTCGTCGCGGATGCAGTCTTCCAACACGGCAATGTCTACGACATTGTAGGCTTTTGCGACACCAATCCTGGAACAAAACTCACGGATCGATTCTGGGGTATATCCTCGGCGGCGCAAGCCCGCGATAGTCGGCAGCCGCGGGTCGTCAAAGCCCTTCACGTAGCCGCCTTCGACAAGCTCAATGAAACGCCGCTTGCTCATAACAGTATATGTCATATTCAGGCGTGCGAATTCAATCTGACGAGGGTGATATATCCCCAGTTGATCCAAGAACCAGTCGTAGAGCGGTCTGTGGTTCTCGTATTCGAGGGAGCACAACGAGTGCGTTATGCCCTCGATAGAGTCCTGCAACGGGTGAGCCCAGTCGTACATTGGATAGATGCACCATTTGTTGCCCTGCCTGTGGTGCGGAGCGTGGCGGATTCGGTACATGACCGGGTCGCGCATCAGCAAGTTGGGTGAAGCCATGTCTATTTTCGCACGCAGTGTGCGGGAGCCGTCCGGAAACTCGCCCGCTCGCATGCGTTGGAACAAGTCTAGGTTCTCTTCGACACTCCTGTTGCGATACGGACTTTCTATGCCCGGCTGGGTTGGCGTACCGCGAGTGGCAGCAACTTCTTCGGGAGACAAGTCGCATACATACGCCTTACCCTTCTTAATGAGCTCAATAGCCCACTGATACTGCTGCTCGAAATAGTCCGAGCCAAAGAATACTCGGTCGCCGAAGTCGACCCCCAGCCACCGGACGTCCTCGATTATGGCGTCGACGAATTCCTTTTCCTCCGTCAACGGATTGGTGTCGTCGAACCGGAGGTTGAAGAGACCGCCGAATTCCTGAGCTATGCTGTAGTTAATCCAGATCGCCTTAGCATGCCCGAGATGCAGATAGGCATTCGGTTCCGGCGGAAACCTGGTGTGAACCCTATCGAACCTACCTTCGGCGAGATCCTGCTTTATGATTTCGCGGATGAAGTCCGTTGATGTCTGTGTGCGCTCCATACCAACTACGCCTCACTGCTTTCTAACTGCGAGATCTGCAGTGCCGTCCTTCTAGTTCTTATTTCAGCCAGCTGAGTGGCAAGTGCGAAGACAAGCCCTACCCCGGCAACACCCGCTGCAACTTGAAACGCTCGCGTAAATGCGGCAGGTGTCGCGCCGAACATTGCTCCTACCTTCGGGCCCAGCACGCCCGACACGCCGAACGCCGTAAATAGCAAAGCATAGTTGACCGCCGCATTTTTGGCTCCGAATGAGTCGGCGCATATCGATGGAAACGTCCCCAAAAAGCCTCCAAAGCAGAGTGCCAGGATGACCAGCGCAGGCACCAGCGCAGCAGGCGTATCGGCAAATCGATGCAAGTTAACCATTGAGAATGCCGTCACAGCAAATAGCAGTACTAGCACGGTGAAGCGCCCGAGCTTGTCGGAAGCGGCGCCCCATAGAACTCGTCCCGCGGCGTTTGCCAGACCCATCGCCGAAACAACGCCCGCAGCGGCTGCTGCGCTCATTCCGCCCATCTCCCTGGCAATCGGAGCCGTTTGACTTATGACCATCAAACCCGAGAATGTTCCACACACATAGAGCAGGTACAACAGCCAGAAGCGGCCGCGCAAGACCATCTTGTTCCACGGCAGGTCCGCGCCTCGAGCGTTGGACGCCGAGCTCGACAACTGCACCGGCGGGCTGGCAATCACAACCGACGCGGCAATCAGCAAAAGGAAAAAAGCAATGCCGAACAACCGAAGAAGGGATGCAACATCAATCCCCTTCGATTCCACCAGCCACTGTCCAACCGCAGCGATGATCGCGGTGCCGAAGCCGAGCGCACCGACCGTCAGCCCAGAAGCCAAACCTCTTCTTTCCGGAAACCACTTTACCGAGAGTGCGACAGCCGCACCGTATGAAAACCCAATTCCCAACGACGCGAGAGCAAAGCTGGGGTAAAGCAGAGGCACGGACTTAGTCGAGCCCGCCAACCAAAACCCCAACCCGATCAATATGCCCCCGCATACGACCAGAACCCGGGCGGCTCCCTTGTCCATCCATCCGGCGGACAAAAGCATCCCGATGGGCCAGAGGATAAGCATCATAGAGAACACCAAAGCCCACTGTTCGTTTGTGATACCCCAAAAGCCCATTATTTTCTTCTTGAGTATGCTCGTTGCGTAGGGTGCACCGCTAACTAGGTTGACTGCAATACACCCGATAAGTACCAACCAACGTCTGTGTTGTCTTTGTACAAAACTGCTCATACAGATAGCTTACAATAGACCCAAGGGCTTTGGCAAACGCGGGGGTTGAACCGCTCCGCGCTAAGGCGCGCAAATCACTCACAGCCCATCTGTTAGCCTGTACCCAAGAGCTCTAAACCGCTCTTACCTGCGGGCATAAAACTACCCCGAAGCTAGAGCAGACTGGCTTTTCGCCCCGCGGGCTTCCCGAGTAAAAGATCGCACGCGGTAGAGGTTATCATACCTTCAGGCGCTAAACGTTCAGATAGGAAACGGCCTTGGATAAGGAGGATCAGGGTATGGCTGATATGCTCGTGAGTCTGTTGAAAATCCCGGACGACAGGGAAGACGTTGAAAGGTTGAGGTCACAGGGCATAAACATCCGCCGAATTAACAACTACGAAAGGTCTCTGTTGCGGAAGTTCATCCTGGACAACTTCTCCGCCGCCTGGGCGGACGAGGTGGAAGCGGCATTCTCATACCAGCCCATTACCTGTTTCATAGCCACATACGAGAAGAGAATCGTGGGGTTTGCAGCGTATGAATGCACAAGGCGCAACTATTTTGGACCGACTGGCGTTCACCCGGATTTTCGTGGCAAGGGAATAGGCAAGGCACTGCTGCTGGCGTCTCTACGCGCAATGCTGGAGTTGGGCTACGCCTACGCCATAATAGGCGGTGTGGGACCTACGGAGTTTTACTCATCGTGCGCCGGTGCCATTCTGATACCCGACAGCACACCGGGCGTTTACACCGACATGCTGGCACGCGAATAAGTCTGCCTAAAGACATCTGCAGCGCGGCACGATAATTTCCATGGGGCATCTTTGTACGCCCAGGAGTAGGAATGGATCGTGCCGAACCCGGCTTAAGCCTGAAACACCGCCTGTGTTTCTACTTAGGCGGTATATTGTTCGCTACAGTTTCATACATTCTCGGCCTCTGGTTATATGCAGTCGAATGCGCCAGTTGGGGCGACGCCGAAACCTACCGCAAGATCGTAGACAGCCTCACGGGCGGCTTTCGAAGCCATCAGCTGACGTTTTTCGCCTGGGAAATCTTTTGCGTCGCCATTGCGCTGTTGCTGGGCAGCTTCTTCCAAAAGGAAGTAATGAATCGCCGAAGGGCGGAAGAGCAAGCCAACATTGACGGGCTAACCGGCGTCTACAACCACCGGTTCTTTCAAGAGCGACTTACCGCGGAGATAGAACGCGCGAACAGGTTCCGCAGAGTGCTGTCTATCATTATGTTGGATATCGACAACTTCAAGCACTACAACGATACATGGGGCCACCAAGCAGGCGATAAGCTGCTGGTTCTATTTGCCGCGCTGTGCGGGCAGTGCATTAGAAGCATAGACTTTCTGGCACGCTACGGTGGTGAAGAGTTCATCATAATTCTTCCGGAGACGACTGAAACCGAAGCCTTCAACGTGGCTGAACGTATAAGGCAGACCACAGAGCGGGAAACGGAAGCGGCGTTGGGTCCCGGGAAAGGCACCACGGTTAGCGCGGGGATAGCCTGCTATCCGAAGCACGGGTTCACAAGGCACGCTCTGATTCTGAGCGCGGATGCGGCGCTGTATAGCGCGAAACGCAGCGGCAAAAACAGGACTTGCATCTACGAAAGCGATCAGCACCGTCCGTATCGTGCGGCTTCGTCGCACGTCAAATCCATAGTCAGCGAAGAGGACTTGGAAGCAATAGAAGCCCTGAGCGCGGCTGTCGACGCTCAAACAACCTGTTACAACGGACACTCATCAGCCGTTTCCAACCATGCGGTTCTGCTGGGAGAAAGGCTGGGACTGTCGCCAAGCGAACTAGGCAGTCTGCGCGTCGCCGCGATGCTGCACGACATCGGAACCCTGGGCACTCCGCGCGAGATTTTGGAAAAGTGCACACCACTACTGCAAGACGAATGGAAGCTGATCGAGCGCCACCCAGGCTTGGGCTCGCGTATTCTGGCTCGTCTGCAGGAAATGCCAGCCATAGGCCCGGCGGTGAGGCACCACCATGAGCGCTACGACGGCAAGGGCTACCCAAACGGCCTCGCTGGGAAAGAGATTCCCCTGTTTGCGCGCATAATAGCGATTGCCGACGCCTATGATGCGATGACGCACCCCCGCCCCTACCGCCCGGCACTGAGTCAGACGGAAGCCATTCAGGAGTTGCGGAGATGCGCCGGGACTCAGTTTGACCCGGACCTTGTCGAGGAGTTCATTGCGGCTCTGGAAGAGCACAGCGCAGTGGACGAAGAAGCCGCCTAGTCAGAACCCTATTGTGCTGCCCGCAGTACGCTCGGCGGCAGATTCCGCCAACAAGACACGCCACCTCTAGGCGTGCCAGTCGACGTTCCAAACCTCCTTGGCGTGCTCTTCAATGAACTGTCTGCGCGGCTCCACCTCGTCGCCCAGGAGGATACTGAACATCTCGTCGGCGCCGACTGCATCTTCCACGGAGACCTGCTTGATAGTACGGGTTTCGACCTTCATGGTGGTCTCCTCGAGGTCGCTGGCGCTCATTTCCCCGAGCCCCTTGAACCTGGTCACGACCACATCCTTTTTATTGCCGAGGCTCTTGAGTATTTCGTCGCGTTCGGCGTCGTCGCGGGCATACAGGATTTTATCTTTGCCGACCTTGATCCGGTAGAACGGCGGCTGCGCGATGTAGATGTGGCCGTCCTCGACCAAAGGCCTCATGTAGCGGAAGAAGAACGTGAGCAGCAGCGTTCTAATATGGCTGCCGTCTACGTCGGCATCGGTCATTATGATAATCCGGTGGTATCGAAGCTTGGATTTGTCGAACGTCGAGCCATTACCGTTTCCGTTCTTCTTGTCATCTTCGAACAGCTTTCCGTTTTCGGAGTCGCCGTCGCTGTCCATTGACGAGTGCATTATGCCCGTGCCGAGTGCGGCAACCAGCGCCTTGATCTCGTTGTTCTCAAGGGCTTTGTCCATGCGCGCTTTTTCAACGTTCAGTATTTTGCCTCGCAGCGGCAGAATGGCCTGGAACATCTTATTCCTGCCCATCTTGGCGTTGCCGCCTGCGCTTTGACCCTCAACCAGGAAGAGCTCACACTTCGAAGGGTCTCGCTCAATGCAGTCTGCGAGTGTACCAGGCAGCGAGGAATTCTCCAGCGCATTCTGGCGCTTCACCATTTCTGCCGCTCGGCGCGCAGCCTCGCGTGCTCGATGGGCAGTCAGCGCCTTTTCGATAATTCGGCGCGCTGCAGTGGGGTTCTCCTCGAGAAACTCCGTCAGCTTCTCGCCGACAATGGAGTTCACGATGCCCTCGACCTCGCTGTTGCCCAGCTTGGTCTTTGTCTGACCCTCGAACTGAGGATTGGTCAACTTGACCGATATAACGGCAGTCAGCCCTTCTCGAACGTCGTCGCCCTGAAGATTCGGATCTTTTTCCTTTAGGTATCCATACTTCCTGGCGTACTGGTTTATCACCCGCGTTATGGCAGTTTTGAACCCAGAGAGATGGGTGCCGCCTTCCTGGGTGTGAATGTTGTTCGCGAACGTGCGTATGTTTTCTTGATAGGTATCGTTGTATTGGAGGGCTACCTCGATCTCCATGCCCTCTCGCTCGCCGTGGAAGTAGACGACTTTGTGCAGCGGGGTCTTGCTGCGATTCAGGTGCTCGACGAATTCGGCGATACCGTTCTTGAACAGGAACTTCTTGAAGCGATCACTCTCATCCTGAGCCTGTTCGTTGGTGAAAGTGATTTCAAGACCCTTGTTCAGATACGCAAGATCCCGCAGCCGGCTGATAAAGATGTCGGGATTATAGGTATAATTGCCGAAGATCTCTCGGTCCGCGAGATACGTGACCTTGGTGCCGGTGCCCTTGGCTTTACCTATAACCTTCAGCGGACAGGTGGGCACGCCCCGCTCATATCGCTGATAATAGCGCTTGCCGTCGCGGCAGACTTCGACTTCAAGCCACTCCGAA
Organism: Armatimonadota bacterium; assembly: GCA_029907315.1. Taxonomy (GTDB): domain Bacteria; phylum Armatimonadota; class UBA5829; order UBA5829; family UBA5829; genus CALJES01. The sequence goes on from JARYME010000012.1 coordinate 44,165, forward strand.
AGTGCATTCACCGCAGACACTCCGACGCCGTGCAGTCCGCCTGAGACCTTGTAATGGCCCTTGTCGAACTTACCGCCGGCGTGGAGCATTGTCATCGCCACTGTTACGCCGGGCAGGCCGGTTTCGCTGTGAATATCCACCGGAATACCGCTGCCGTTATCTTCCACTGTCACGGAGTTGTCGGCGTGTAGGGTGACGTTGATCTTGGTGCAGCAGCCTGCTAGGTGTTCATCGATCGAGTTATCGACAACCTCTACGAACAAGTGGTGAAGCCCGCGCACGCCCGTGTCACCAATATACATTGCCGGGCGCATGCGCACGGCTTCAAGTCCCTTGAGGACCTGGATATCGTCAGCGTTGTATCGGGTTTCTTGTCGTTCGTTTTCGTTATGTGGGGTCTGCTCGTCTCGGATCTCGTCCGACATCTCAGCGATTCTCCAAATGCGGATGAAAAGAAATCTTCAAAATCGTTTGAAGTTTGCTACTATGTACGCAAACCGAACCGCCTGCCTGCAGTCGGGCACTTAATACATTCCCGCTACAAACGGCGGACCGGTGAGCTGTCTTGAAAGGCGCAAATCACGCTTGGAAGCCTCAGGCTGTCTCGTGCCTGACCGTATCCAGTATAACATTTTTGTTCGGCTCAGGTCAAATCGGCCGAGCATCCGCGGCGTAGACTGTTGTGTGTAAATTGGTGCTGATTGGGGTAAGCTGCGTTCTTGGTTCTAAATTGTGATGATTAACGCAGCCAACTCAGTTGTGCAGGTGGGAGAATGTCGGCGCTGTCGGATACCGTGCGTGCCTTTTGATCGGCGCATCGTTTATAATCTCAAAAAGGACTTTGGCAAGAAATGGAGGTGCAATGTGGCAGATAAGCCTCTGGCTGTTATCAGAAGAGACATAATAGCCTCGACAGGACCCAGCGTCTACGGCATCAAACGAATGGACAAGGTGCTGTCGCCGCAGCGGGAAGTCTTCGTGTTCCTGGGTGTATCGGATGGCATATGCCACCTCGAACGCGAGGATAAGAGGAAGGAGCCCGTGTTCATCAAGGTGGACAGCGAAGAGTTTGCAAACTGGAAGAAGCTCTAGCTCTCCCACCTGCGCGGTCCTCGCTGGGTAGATCGTGTGCC
>JARYME010000130.1 GCA_029907315.1 Armatimonadota bacterium
CCTGTCGTTTACACGTACTACGTGTGGGCTGTCGGTGCAGGCGGTGCAATATACGTCTCGTCGGACAGCGGGGCTACGTGGTCTGCTGTCAACTCCGGTACTACGCAAGATCTCAACTGGATAGACCAACCCTACGGGTCGGGGACCACCGGCCAGCAGGTGCTGTACGTCTGTGGCAACGGAGGGGTGATACTGAAGAGCGTTGACTCCGGAACGTCTTGGTCACTTCTGAACTCCGGGACAACTGCGAATCTTTATTCGATCGGCGTAGCTCGGCATAGGCACCTTCCTTCTGTTCAGGAGTACGGCTGGGCTGTGGGTGACAATGGCACCATACTGCGGACGACGGACAACGGGGCTACTTGGGTACCTCAGGTCGTTCCGGAGTTGGCTGGCAAGAAGCTAAAGAGCGTTTCGGTAGTGACCAGCCTGGTTGCGAAGGTAGTTGCCGAGGATGGCACGGTGGCAAAAACGAGGGACGGCGGCGCTACGTGGACAGTCGTCTCATCGGGTGCCACGGCGCTCAATCGCGTCAAGTTCCTAGATCCCGCTCTGGGTTGGGCGGTAGGACCCAACGGAAAAGTCTACGTCAGTAAGGACGGCGGCGCAAGTTGGACCGCGCAGACTTCGGGCGTGACGGTCGCACTCAATAGTGTGTTTACACGAGACATAACTGAGCAAGGGAAAACAATCTTTTCGACGTGGCGCGACGCCGCTTTTGATGCGGTTGGCAATCTGTATGCCGTGGACAACAACCTCGAGATTCTGCGGGTTTACTCCCCTCCGGACGGGCCCAACTCCTCGACGACCAAGTCATACGGCGTTGTGGTTCCTACTACTGGGGACGTTACTCCTCCCAGCACTCCGACGGTTATCGACGACGGCGATGAACAGAACAGCATGACCACAATGCACGTCAAGTGGACCGGTGCCGTGGATCCCGAAAGCGGGGTTGTCGAGTATGCATGTGCCATCAGCGGCGTGCCGATGGACATAGGTCGGGACTACGTGGCGGATTGGCGCTCAGTGGGCAATGTTACGGAGTACACGTTTACAGGGCTTAACTTGAAGCTTGGTACCTACTACGTTTTGGTAAAGGCCAAGAATGGTGCAGGCATCTGGAGCGAAGCGGGAGTAAGCGACGGTATAAAGATCCTATTCAAATATTCCACCATCGGCGAGATCAAGGCGTGCAAAGACACGTCGGTCATATTCGAGAACTATGAGAATCCGTGCATCGTTACCTATGTGGATCCAGGGGATCTATACGGTTCGAACGCGGAGAAATGGTTCTGGGTGGAGCAGTTGAGCCCCGATGGCGGACTTGGAGCTGCAGGCCTGAAGGTCAACGCGAAGGCACTCGGCAATTACTTCCCGCCTGGGATGACCGCCGGTGCTACAATAACCAGAATGAGCGGCACTCTGGTCTTGCCGTCTTCTAGCACAGATCCAGTAATCGACCTAACTCGTGAGTTGAGGCTCGATTCTATGCCCACAGTCGGCGGATATACTGAGCTGCCGCCGTTCATCAGCATGAATGTAAAGTCCTACGGCGGCGGTTGGCGCTCAAACGTGGCGAATCCCGGTCCTGGCGATGGGACGCCCGCCGTAATCGGAGCTTGGGTCGGAAATACAGCAGTCGTTGCCACAGGGCTCAACACTGAGGGACTGCTGATTCGAGTGACCGGTAAGGTCCTGGGCTACGGCGAGGACGTTTCCAAAGGCTGGATGTGGTGCTACATAGATGACGGAAGCGGCGTTCCTTGTGAGGGCGGTCCCGACGGCTATAAGGGCATAAAGGTCATCAGAGCCTGGGATCCCATCGCAGCCTTCCCGCGCTCGCCTGAGGACATTGGAAAGCAGGTTGTTGTGCAGGGCATCTGCTGCAATCGATATATCTCAGGCTCTGGTCGTATTAGGATGATGCTGATGCGCACCGGTTATGCTGGAGCTGAGATCGACACCCTCCAGTTCATCGGGCAATAGCAGCGGCTCGCGTCAGCCTGAGAGACGTGCAAGGGGGCGTCCACAGGACGCCCCTTTTTCTGATCCCTTAATTTACAGAGCACGCGGAGAGACTACTTTACGACCTTCACACGCACTGGTGTGCCGACTTTGATGTTCAGGTCTTGCTCGGCGTTCCCCTGGTTTATTGCTATTTCCAGATGGTCCAAGCTGTTGATTATAGCGAGGGGTTCGCCGATAGGGACATCCGCGTAAGAGCTGCGCAGCGGGCCTATGTCATACCCTGCCACTGAGACGCGCGGTGTGCCGCCTAGGGCTTCGATGTCGGTTGCCTCGATGTTGGATATGCAGTTTCCGAAGTGGTCGATGTAGATTATTCTTCCATCTATGACCGATTCGCTGACTCTCGGCTTCGGAATGTCCAAAGTTACCAAATTATGCGCGGGCTTCCCAAGCTCGCAAAGCGGAACACCCATTGCCAGCCGTGCGGCAGCGGGTGCGAACACATCTCTGCCTTCGAATGTTACTCCGCGCAGGCCTCCGTTTCGGCGAGGGGCTTCGATCTCCACGGCCTCACAGCCCTCGGAGGCCCTAATCATGTAGGTGAAAACGCCGTTGTCCGGGCCTACAAAATAGTGCTCACCGCATCTCATGGCGATGCGTCTTCGGACCGACCCGACTCCAGGGTCAACCACTACCAAGTGGACTGTGCCGGGAGGAAAGTAGCGATAGGAAGTGTGTATGACGAATGCTGCTTCCAAAACGTCATGAGCGTTGATATCGTGGGCTAAGTCCACTAGCGTTGTCTCGGGAGCTACGCTCAGTATAGCCCCCTTCATCATTCCTACGTACGTGTCCGACATTGAAAAATCTGTCGTTAGTGTTATGATTCCTTTTCTCAAAGCCTACTACCTCACCCTTTCTTTAATTCGATTATTCCAAACTGGCCCGTAATTCAGGCGATTCTTACGCAGCAAAAGTTTCATTCTACTGCGCCGATGGCGGATGATACGGAATATCTGAGGCGGGCCGTTGTGGCACTGTAGGGGGATGTGGAGTTTCGGCAGGGCCCGCCTGACTGGCCTTCATTAGGTCTTTCAGGTATTCGATTCTGGACCTAGATGCCTGTCCGTAACCAGCTTTGTCGTTGCCCGCCAGCAGGGAAGCCTTCTCATACTCATCAACCGCGTTCTGCAGTTTGCCTTCGAGTTCATAGGCAAGCCCAAGGTAGTAGTGTCCTTCAGGGGCGTTCGGCATCAGTTCTATCATTCTACGCGCTTGGCTGGCTAGTGCCTGCTGGTTGCGGAGCTCAGCATAGGAACGCGCGCGGACTATCCATATTTGGTATATCGCATTCTTGGAGTATTCGGCTACGTCCGATTTGGGCGATACTCTGATCGCATGCTGAAACTGCTGCTCGGCTGCATCCAGCTTACCCTTTTTCACCAGTTCTACACCCTGCTCGTAGTAACGTGCAGCAATCGTGCTCGTTTGGGCTGTTAGGTAGCTCTGGTATGCAAGATTTATTGCCCATATGGCGAAGATAAGCATACCAGTGATGCCGACCACCAGAAAAAGTGCACCCAGAAAACTTCTTGTTTCTGCGCTAAGTATCGGCTGAGGCGGAGCCGGCGGAGCCGGAGGGGCCGGAAACTGCTGCGCGAATGGATCCGGTGGTTCCCCTGCGGTGCTTGAGGGCAGGGGAGTGCCGTAAGGCGTTATAGGGACCGATTGCTGTTTCGTCGGTTGGGGTGCTGCCACATTAGGCTGGAATAGGGCTTCGCTATAGAACTCCGGATCGCTACATCTTTCATTCCGAAGGTCTTCTGCCAGCTCATCCGCGGATTGATAGCGTTTGTTTGGGTCCTTCGCCATAGCCTTTCTTATGATAGCTGCTAGATATGGCGGCGCACCGGCTGGCGGAGGCGGCTCCATGTTCATTATGTTGTAGGTAATCGTGACTAGACTGTCGCCCGCAAATGGCTTCTTGCCAGTGACCATTTCATACATCAAGACGCCTAGCGAAAAAATATCGGATCGTGCATCAATCGGCTTACCGGCCACTTGTTCCGGCGACATGTAGCTTGGGGTTCCGAAAACCTGTCCGTCCTGCGTTATCACGGGCTCGCCCATTATGCGTGCGATCCCGAAATCGGTTAGTTTGATATGACCTCCCGGAAGAATCTGGACGTTTTCTGGCTTGATGTCGCGGTGGATAACACCGTTGCTGTGGGCGTACGACAAAGCCGAGCACAGCTGCAGTACATAGTTTTTAATGGTTTCAATAGGAAGCGGGCCACCTGCCTGGAGTACGTCTCGCAGGGTTTGTCCCTCGAGGTACTCCATGGCAATAAAATGGCGGTCGCCATCTCGGCCTACTTCGTAAATGGTAACTATGTTGGGATGGCTCAATCGGCCCGCGGCTTTGCCCTCGCGCCAGAAACGCTCTATTCGTTCCCGCCGCTGTGCGCCGGTCAGGCTAGGATCCAACCAAAGCTCCTTCAACGCGACGCGCCGATTTATCGACGGGTCAATCGCTTCGTACACGATGTCGTTCGAGCGGGCGATTTCCCTTATTATTTGGTACTTGCCTAGAGTGTTGGTTGATTGTGCGGACACCGTCATACTACCTTGCCGAGCAGATTACCGATTCCACTGATGCACTTAACCTCGGCACTTCTACTCTACCACGGCGGCAGACCCAGGCGCCTCTTTTTCTTGGGCCGTACTATGTCTTTCACCGCAACAACAAGCGCAGTGATGTTGTCGTGGCCTCCATTTTCCAAGGCGCGATCAACGAGCTTCCACGCCGCGACAGACGCACACTCGTTGGCCAGGATGTTTCTTATTTCGTCATCACTGAGCTCGTTGGTCAAGCCGTCGGAGCAGAGCAAGAACATATCTCCGGGCGTTATTTGTTCAGTGAAGATGTCGACATCGACTGTAGGCGAGGTTCCCAGCGAGCGCGTTATCACGTTCCTGAAGGGCGATGTTTCGGCCTCTTCGCGCGACAGCCCACCGCGTTTCACCTGTTCGTTCACCCAAGAGTGGTCTTCCGTTAACTGTTTGAGCTCGCCGTTGCGCAGCAGATAGCACCTGCTGTCGCCTACCTGGGCAATGAACGCTTCATCTCCTCGCAGTACGAGCGCGGTGATCGTTGTTCCCATTCCGGATCGCTCAACGATTGCTCGTGACGTGTCAAAGACGAGCGCATTTGCCTTCAGTATTGCCGTTTTGAGAGATTCTTCGACTATGGGCGAATCATCATTATAGTAGCTGTTGATTGTCGTCTTCAGAGCCAGCTCGCTGGCGATCTGACCGGACGAGTGACCTCCCATTCCGTCCGCTACCGCGTAAAACAAACCTTTTCTGGCAAGGGTTTCTTCGTCTTCCGGCACGTAGAATTCAAACTTGTCTTCATTATTCTCTCGGATGCGCCCAAGGTCGGTTCGGGCACCGACAGCGGTCACAAGCTTGATACCCCTTGCCTTTTGGGCTTTTTCTTCCCAAGCTCGCACAAGCTTGGTAGTGTCTATTTTGGCAGTGATTTCCTGCTCAGCAGCGTCGGTCATTGTGGTGCCTCTAGTTTCAGCACGGTTTGTCCGAAGGTCAGTTGGTCTCCAATCCGAATTTCGTACGGGTTGTTAGGCTCAATCCGAACCCCATTGACAAGTGTGCCGTTTGTGCTGTTCAGGTCTACAATCTCCATACGGTCTTCTTCGATTCGGAGTTCAGCATGTCTGCCTGAGCAGTATGGGTCCGGAATCACGATGTCATTGCCTTCTCTGCGACCGATTGAATATGTTCGCCGAGTCAGTGTATGCGACACGGTTCCGTCCTCAGAAATAAGCTTGGCTACGGCTTCTGCCTCTTGGGTCTCCGGCTCTGGGGCGATCTCAACACATTCGACCGGAGCTTCTTGTGCAGTCACCGTTTCCTCTTTAGTCGAGGGTTCTTCGGAGGGAGTGGTCAACTTCAGAATCAGCGTCTGGTTTCCAAAAACTATTTCAGCGCCATCGGTTAACTCGACTTTTTGCCCTGGGTTCAATTTGCTGCCACCCACGTATGTGCCATTGGTACTACCAATATCTTCCACGTATACTTTGCTGTCTTCGACCGTAATCACAGCGTGCTTTCTTGAAACTGTGTTGTGCGTAAGCAGCACGTCTGCATCCTGTCGGCCTACCGTATTCTGGCCTACGTGCAGCGCAAACTCACGTGTTCCATCCGTGGTTACAAGGACGGCCGGCGGACGCATTTCGAGCTCCACGCCTTGCTCCTCCGGCTGGGAGGTTAACAGGAAGCCACAGTCCATGCAATAAGTTTCTGCTGGCGGGTTTGAGGTGTGGCACACTGGGCATTCGATACCAACTGCCATCTGCGTCGGTTCTGCTCCAGGTTGGCCTACATAAGAGGTTTTCTCGGAATACACGTCGCCGGCTGCAATTGTCTTCTCTGCGTCGTCCGTCATTGCACTTTCTCCCGGTCAAGATTTATACCGATAAGAGTTTTCTCGGCTGCAGCTCCTTGTTTGATTTGGTCAATCGCTCGCTGGATGTCCTGTGCCTGAAGAGTCTTGCCCTGTTGGATGAGCAGGGCTTGAGTCTTCTCAAGTTCTCGCAGCGCCTCGTCCGGAGATATCATTTGTGTGCGCATACCCATCACGGTGCGTTCTAGGTTGCGCGAGGCTCGTGCCACCTCAAGTTCACGCTGCACTTCCGGATTGAAACCACTCGCGATTCGAGAGGCGTCCGTAGTGAAATTGATAACAACGTCCGAAGACACCGTCTCGGTCTTGCCAGTCGATGAGTCGTCGTAGATGATCTCAATCTTTGCCACGCGATATGTGCCGCCGGGTCGCGGACCCAGCTCCAGCTCAACGATGGCCGTTTGTATTTCGCCGCGCTCTAGGTCTGCCAGAGTGACTTCGGCACTTCGGTGTCCAAACGCCGGCAGCTTGTTGTAGATTTGTCTGACTTGCACCCAGCGCGACATGAGCACGCGCATTCTCACGTTGCGCGCCACCGTCATCATAACGGACTCGAGTTCTTTCCGAAATATCTCCGGGATCAGTTCGGGACGAGTGATGTAGTAGTAATTGCCCCCGCTGCGCTTAGCGATGGCCGCAAGCAGCTCTTCATTGTATTCAGGGCCAAATCCTAGGGCCGTGAATGTGATCCCTCGACTCTTTTGCTCAACTACCTGGCTGACTATGGAGTTGAAATCCTTATTGCCTGATGTGGGTTCGCCATCGGTGAAGAGCAGGGCGCGAGTGACGTATCCCAGCGATGCGACTGATGCTAGCTGACTCGCGCCCAGCGCAATTCCGTCATACAGGTTCGTTGTGTTTCCCACCTCCAGGCGGTTTATGTGTTCTTTTATCAGTTGCTTGTTTACAACTCTGCGTGCGGGCATTATGAGTTCAGCTTCGTCTGAGAATGCGACGATCGACAGCACATCGTTTGGTTGTAGCATATCCACAACATAGCCGCACGCTTGCTTCATATACTCCATCGGGGATCCTTCCATGGATCCGCTGCGGTCTAGAATCAGGCACAAGTTTAGGGGCATCCGTGTGCCCGTAGCACTGCCGCTTGCGATGATTTTGACCAGTACATGCAGGCGACTCACCTGGGTCGCCAAGGCGTAAGAGTTCTCTGGGACGCATTCAACTGCCAAAGACCGGATGCTTCCGGCCATAGCAGTACGGTTAGCGTCTGCCCATCCGCTGATCTGAGTGGCGTCGAAATCCGGTCGACCTATTTGCGTCTTGTTGGGGTCCGTTGGCGGGATAAAATGTGTTTTATCGTCCATGCTCATCACCTTGTCAGCTTGCAAAACCTATCGAATGCAGCAGGCTGCTGCGGTTTCAATTTGCTGATACCTATCTATAGTTCGAACCTAAACTTCGTGCTGCCGATCTGAACCAGATCGCCGTTCGCAAGCTCGTGTCTTGTTACGCGAGCGTTATTGACATATGTTCCGTTGGTGCTTCCTTCATCGTATATGACGTATGATGT
>JARYME010000131.1 GCA_029907315.1 Armatimonadota bacterium
GACGACTGGGCTAACCAGAATGGTCTCACCCTCACTTCCCAAAACGGCTTCATACGAAGCCACAATCCAGACCGCTTCCGGGTTCCTACGCGCACTCTCACTGAATGCCTCGTATGCCCCGGGCAAAATCACGTCGTCGTCATCCAGGAAGTGAAGGTAATCCCCACGCGATAGTGCCGCGCCGGTATTCCTGGCCACGGAACGCTCGGTGCGATATGTATTAACCACCATCACCCGGCTGTCATTCTGCCAGTCGGCCGGGCACAGTGGCTCGCCGGCATCGTTAACCACGACTACTTCTGTTTCAACGCCCGTTACCCTCTGCGAGAGTACGCTCTCGACCGCCTCCGCTAGAAGTCGTTCGCGCCTTACAGTAGGTATGACACACGAAACCAACATCGCGGCACCCGACTAAAAAACCGACTCGGTCATTGCAAATATCTCTCGATCCGAAAGGACCCTGTTTTGAGAATCCTGCGCCCGAAATTTCAGCGCCTCACCGCGTCTTCGCTTCGCCTCGCTCCACCCTCTCAAAAAAGCCCTATCACCCAGCACAAGGCGCTTAGCTAAGACTAAAAGTAGCCACCTGCGATGTTGACGAATCAAATCCGGATCCTCAATGTTTCGCCAAATAAAAAGAAATTGATTGCGAGCTTTGATTGTATCGACCCACAGGCGTGGCATTTTGGACAGCGTCACCGAGTGCGCGTGCAAAACCTCGCTTGCAGGCTGATAGAGACTCTTCCAACCCCTCTTCCAAGCACGGTAGCTCAGGTCAACATCCTCCCAGTAAAAAGGTGCAAAACTGTCGCTAAAGCCGCTCAGCACCTCAAGCATTGATCTACGGTACAAAGACGCACACCCGCTGACGAAAAACACTGGCTTAACCTTATCGATCCCCTGCACATGATCAACATACAGGATGCCGTGATGCCACACAGCACGCTTCGCCCCGTCATCCAGATTTCCAAGCGCCGGGACCATTATAGATGGACTCACTGCAAAAACGCTCTCGTCATCAAATAGAGATACGAGCGGCTCCAGAAACCCACGCGTGACCTCGACGTCGTTATTCAACACCAGAACAAACTCGCCTTGAGTTGATCTTATCCCATCATTCACAGCTGCTGAAAACCCACCGTTTTCGCTCCGCGCAATCACCCTCACTTCGGGAAACCGCGATCGGACAAACTCGACGCTACCATCCGTACTGGCGTCGTCGACAACTGTAATACAGCTCCCTAATCCAACTTCATCCAAGTTGGCAATGAGACGCTCCAAAAGCATCCGCCCATTGTAGGAAGGTATAACTACGTCAACTGCGCACTCACCCATTGCTAGCTCGACCGCTTTTCCGGTCCTGTTCATAAAGTTCCCAGAGTTTCGGAACTAGACTGAATACGGCTGGCAACCAACTGGTAGGCTTTGAGCGTTTCCTCAGCAGCGCGTCGCCAGGTGTACTTCTCGAGCACTCTCGACGTAAGTTGCACCGGCGGTTCAGCTCTCCACGCCTGGCTTAGCGCACAGGCTATTGAATCAATCGAGTAGTAATCGCAATAAAACGCTTCTTCTTCCAAATACTCTCTAACAGAACCCCGGTCGCATACTACAACGTTTTTCCCACACGCGACTGCCTCAAGCGTCGCAAGCCCTGGCGTCTCCACCGAACTTGGCAATGCGTGCACCCTGCACGCGGCAAAAGCGTCGGCAACGGCATCGTGCGACATCGGCCCTAGATAGCAAACTCTATCCCTTCCCGCTTTCAAACACGAATCCAGATACTGGCGATTCCAGTCCAGACATCCCCCAACCAAGACAACGAGGTACCCGCACATCCGGCACGCTTTGACCAATCTCAGTTGATTCTTGCGTGGGCTCACGTTTGCCACACATAGAACAAACTCCTCATAGATTCCGTACTGCCGGCGAAACCTCTCAGCATCGCCCAGCGTAATATTCGGGTCGACACCATTTGGCACGATGTGCGCTTTGTTTCGCACCCGCGGAAATGCACGGCGAATCTGCTCGAGTTCCGTCCTTGCGTTCGGCAGAAGACAGTCCGACGCCAACAGTGCAGCCTCTTGCTGCTGGTAATAAACAACCTGGCGCTCGAAACAATCTCTCGCGACTATTTCCCGACCGGTGAAGGTACGCAGGAGTGCGTTAATGCCCTCCTTGAACGTCGTGCGCCATGCCCGCTTGTTCTTCTCCAGCGCTCCCACGTCCCAAAATATAGTCGACAGCGTCACTGGCTTGCCTTGGGATTTGGCATTCATTACCTGATAATACGAACTAGGCATAGAAAGCGTGTTAAACACGTGCACGACATCGTACGCTGATACGTCAGGCGATTCCGAAAGGTCCACCGACACTTCCACGCCCAGATTTTCCAGCTGACGCTTGGTTTCAAGCATTTGCACGGTGTCGCCTCCAGGAAACTCGAACGAGTCAGGTCTGTTTTGCATCAACACCCGAAGCCCCATATCCTACCGCCTTAAGACCTCCGCTAAATACGTCCCCGCCAGCCGAGATAATGCTTGCACCTCAGGAATGCGAGTTCTGAGCTTGCTACGAACGGTTTCCTCCTCCTCCAGTAAAAGGTTGAGCTTGTCCATAAGGGCTTCTGGCGTCAACTTTGCATAATGAATCGCAAACTTTGTCGTACCCAAAAGGAATTCATTCAGCGCCGGACCTTTTTCCGAAAATGTAAGTGAGACCGTTGGAGTACAAGAGCTAAACGAAGATATGGTCGAATGAAAGCGCGACCCGACGTATGCCCTAAGCTGCCCAAGCACCCACTTGATCTCCCAAGATCGCAACCAAGAGGGTATCAGAGGAACATCAATACCACGAGCCATCAACGCCTCCCGCAAAAGACAGTGAAAAATCGTGTCATTATCACTAAGGGATACAGGAGTCGCAACCACATGGGGCACAAGTACTACAGCCATCCCGGTCTGTTCCAAAATCCTCTCGACACAGTCCGCGCCAAGCTGAACCACGTCACGATACGAACCTAGAACTCCACTCGTCGCATACCCACCTGACAAGTTAAAACCAATAGTCTCGCTCAGCGGTCTCTCTAAGAGCAGAGGATACTTTGGCGGAGCCGGCTCCAACAAGAATGCAGGATCAGCTACGAGTCGAACATTGTCTCGCACTCCGTTGCTATAAAGATACTCCAGGCTATAATTTTCCCTCACCAAAACCAGCGTGCATTTCCTGAAGTGCTCCATCGCCCACTTCTTTAAACGAGGAACTGATTCCAATCTACCAATCGTCGCACACCATATAATAAACGGCTTACGCACCGCCAGCGCGGCCTCACCCAGAAAGAGATACTGTATTAGACCCCGTTCGCCGTAACTCAAACCGTAAAGATCGCCCCCCATGCTTAGAACAGCTCGACATCTAGGTGCCCATTGTCTTACAAACTCGCCCGCGCGAGTAAAATCTTTCAGCAGATGGAGACGTTGATATAACCAGACACTGAAATCAAGCCGTGAGGGAAAACCGGGCATACATCTGCATAGTATGTGTGTCACATCAGCCTCCGTTTCGTCTGGCTGATCGTAATCCGGCATTTCGCTAGCGTAAATAATAGGGGCACTGGGAAAGTGATCTCTGACTATACGAACGGTGGTCTTAGCTATAGCCTCACACCCTCTATTTGCATATGGACCATTACCAACGAAAAGGAACGGGGGATTATCAGTCGATCTTAGCAGCTCACTCATGCGAACCTCTCAAACACGATAACGTCATCTACAGACCGCCTCACTGAAGGCTCATAGCGTGTATCATCCAAAGGCCAGCCAATCGCCATCGCACCAACGAGAGCATACCACCTAGGAATTCTCAACTCGCCCCGAAGCTCATCCTCTTTGGCAAAATCCTCAACTGCGCAGTTCAACCACACCGTACCCAAACCGAGTTCACAGGCAGCAAGTGCCAAGTTCTGCGATGCCAAAGCAGCGTCTATATACGCCAGGTGGCGTTCGCTCGGTGAATAATAAGCCCGCACATCAACCAACAAAAGCAAGACAACTGGAGCCATATCTGCAAATCCTCTACCACCCGTCGCAACGTCCAAGACCATCCTCTTAACCTTGGCATCGCGTATGAATAAGAACTTGTACGGCTGTCGGTTGCAACTGGAAGGCGCCCACAATGCAGCCTCTACTAAAGTCCTCAACACACTGTTATCAACATCTTCGTCCTTCCAGCACCTTACAGACCGTCTCTTGAAATATATATCGGAGAGGCCCGTCTTCGAAGGCGGTCCCTCACAAACATCCGGTAACTGATCAAATTGTTCCAAAGCGTCTCTGAGTTTCTCTAACCAGTTGGCTAGCTCGACGCGCTTCTCTGAGGCTATATCGAGTGTTTCCAGATCCTTCGCCAGAGCTCTAGCGTACCTGCGCAAAATGTTCACCGCCCAAGTAACCACCCGCTGACGTCCCCCGGCTGATGGAGCAAGAAGTTTGAGCATGTTCAGGATACAACGTATCTTATCCCTGCCAAACCCAACCCTGCGCTCAGGCAAATAGAGCCCCTTGTCAATGGCGTGCGCGAAGCGTAGCAAATCGAACTCCACAACTTCCGCGTCATGCTCACTAAGCAATCGCAAAGGACTGTTCAAATTCAGCCAGTAGCGATCACAAAGAGTATGTTGAAAAAGCCAGCGCTCGCGCCTATACCCCTCCAACCATAGATCACCAGGACGCAAACCCAAAACCCGGAGGATCCGCCCCAAAACGCGACGCACAAAACTGACTAATGCTCCTACGGTATGCCTCACACCCTCTACCCTCTCGCCTCTTTGACCGCCCTTATTAGCGTGCCGACCATATCGGAAAAAGCACCCCGGAATAGCATCATCCCAAACCCAACATACGCCAGCACACCTAGCAAAACGAGTTCCAATAACAAAACGACCGAGCCTACGTCGCCGCCCGCGAGCTTGTACACAATCGATACCACCATACCAGCAAGCGCTGAACACACCGCCGCAGGAACGATAGCCTTAAAGGCGTCTCCTATACTCCATTTGAGCATCCGAAACGGCACCACCAGCCACAACCAAGTGAATAATCCGTGCACCAGAGCAGTCGCCGCAGCAACGCCATTTATGCCATACCTGCTACCAATAAACACAGCACTGACCAACATAGGGCAAGCCGCAGCATTGAGTTTGAGGTTCACATCGGGTCTTCCCATCGCGGCTATCAAACTCAGTGTTGGAGAACACACCGCACGAACCATGCCGTAAAGAGCTATAAACCTAAACGCCGTCACAGAATCAAGCCACTTAGTGCTGTAGATCGAGCCAATATACAAGGGAGCAAGCGACCACTGCATACTAACAATTGGAAGACCTATAAAGGCAACCAAGCCCAAAAGCTTCATAAACATCCTACGAGCATGCTCCGGCTCCTCTTGAAGAGCCGAGAATGTTGGAAACACAATACTCGAAATCGGCACCCACACATTCTGAACAATCCAGGTGCCTAAATTGCACGCAAATACATACAGCCCCAGCTTCGTTCCACCCATCAGGGAACCCAACAGAATATAACCCACGTTCTCATTGATATATAGAAACACACTCGACAAGGATAGCTTCCAGCCAAATGAAACAAGCTCCCGTGCCAACCCCCACTTAACCTTGAGCCTCGGCCTGAACGGACACAGCCGCCACAGAATAGCGACCTGCACCAAGTTGGCTATTATGTACGGATACACAAAACTCCACACCCGAGCACCGCACAAGGCAAAAATGATAGAAAGTACACTGCCAACGCAGGTCATAACTATCGCCGCCCGCTGAACAGCTTTGAACTGTAGGTCTCTACGCAACAACACCCCCATAGCGCCGCCTATAGGATTGATCAAGAAGTTCGTGCTAGCGGCAAGGATTAGCCAGCGGAGCTTCGGCTCGCGGTAGTACGAAACAGCGACCGGACTGAGCAAATTGGCCACGGAAAACAGAAAAAGACCCAACAGCATGTCCAGCCACCACATGGTATTGGCGTGCTCATCCACATTTCCCCGTTTATGTACCAGCGCCGATCCAATACCAAGGTTCCCAATAACCTGCGCGGCACCCAGCACAGTGGAGGTCATACCAATGAGGCCATAATCCTGGGGCAACAACAAACGCGCTAATACAATAGAAGATGCAAAACCCGCGGCTTTGGTGAACACATAGGAGATAACAGCCCAAACTCCTCCTCGACGAGCTGCCCTTCCTACATCGAGCAATTGCTCATTGCCACGCGGGTCTGACTGCGCAGCTGCAGCGGATTGCTCTCCAGAACCATCATCTACTGCGACCTCTGACATGGGCAGTTTACTAGGCTCCCCCCTCACTCCGGAAATGGATTCTCTTCTTCTGCCGAATCGGTTGAATCCGCAGATTCCGGCGCAGGAATCGCCTTGGGTCTTCCTTCCCCAGATGCAGGCTCGTCCGATTCCTTCTCAGAGTCCTCACCCGGACCCAAAGCGCCCGCCGCAGCTTCCGGTGGCAGAGCTTCTGCGTAGTAGTGGGAGTAATAGTAGCAGCTGTCCACAGCATCGGGCTGCATCCTATTGACCACGACTCCGAGTATATTCGCCTTCGCCTTCCTGAGCAGATCGCGCGTCTGCGTTTCGGTACCCCGCGGCGCCTGGTTTGCCGAAACAACCATGATCACCGCGTCAATCCAGCTTGCAAGCATCGGACCGTCGCTGAACACTATCGTGCTCGGAGTATCGAAAAGCACCAAATCACAGTGCTCTTCCAGCATCTCTACCAGCTCGCGCATTCGCTCCGAACCAAGGAGCTCCGAAGGGTTCATCGGCTGCGGACCGCCTGGGATGACCACCAGGTTCTCGATATCGGTCTTCCTGAGAGCGTCTGCCAGCTTGCATTTGCCCTGCAGCAGCGTCGAAAGGCCGATATCGTTTGAGACCCCAAAGAACTTGTGCAGGCTGGGCTTGCGCATATCAGCATCTATGAGAATGATGCGTTTGCCGATCTGCGCGAGGGCTATCGCCAGGTTGCATATCGTCGTCGTTGCCCCTTGTCCTGGCCTGCCCGTAGCCACCATCAGCGTTTTGAACGGTTGGTCCCGCAGAGCGAATAGCACATTTGTCCGAAGTATGCGGTACGACTCAGCCATCGCAGACAGCGGATACAAGTGCGTCAGCTTGGGTAGCACACCATCGCGGCCAGTCAGCTGAGGCGTAAGGCCTAACACCGGAAGCTGCAGAAGCTCTTCGACATCCGCCGCGTTGCGCATCCGAGTGTCGATGGAGTCCAACCATATCGCGACCGCCACACCAATGATCAGCGACAAAATGAAACCGTAGCCCAGTACTGCAGCCCGTGTAGGCCCAAGAACCATTTTCTTACCAGCAGCACGTGCCCAGTCGTAGGGCACGATCGAACCCGTTCTCGTGAACTCCTTCTCAGCAATTCTGACCTGGGCAAGCTTCTCTGAGATGAGTTTGTAAGTGCTTTCAGCCTGCTGATGCTCTCGAATAAGAGCCGCCAGCTCCGGCTCAGCGTTTGTAAGGCTCGTTACCTTCTCTTGAGCACGGGCGAGGCTGGCGTTTATGGCTGCCAACCTCGCTCTCGCGGTAGCTAGCATATACAGCGCCTCAGAGCGTTTCTTTAGGAGCTCCTGCCGGATTTCGTTCAGCCGCGCTGGCGCGTAATTGGCACTCGCTATACTGATCCGCAGCTTAAGAGCATCAATGTGGCTTTGGAGAGCTTTATAAGCTTCGTGCTCCGGAGTATACCTCAATGACAGAAGCCTCA
>JARYME010000132.1 GCA_029907315.1 Armatimonadota bacterium
TTCTCGTCGACAATCCTCCAGGTCACCGGCGGTAATCCACCCATTGCGCGAAATCTGAGCCGCGCCCCCGCAACCATCGTCACCGAATCCGGCGAAATCCTCAGATAATCCGGCTCCGCACCGCCGACATAGATATCGTCCACGCAGAAGTCTGCCGCGCCGCCGGTCTCCTCAAACTTGATGCACTGCAGACCGCTACCCGCCGAGGCATCTTGGAAGCTCGCGCCAGAAAGCTTAAGCGCACCGTTGACGAAGACTTGATACCTTCTGATATAGTAATCCAGCCTCACCCCAACGCGGTACCAAGTGTTCGGCGCGCAGCTTGCCAGACTTACCCACACGGGGGTCCCGAACTGGTCTGTGTCGTAAGCTTCCAGCTGACCACCGATAAGTCTGATCGCACACGCTGTGCTTGCAAGGCCCGCTGTGCCTGCCGACACATACGCAGTCGCATTATTTGACGAAAACTTCATCCAGTATTCGAAATACCAAATCCCGGAGGCAGGCGCGTTCGAAACCGCCCGCAGCGCACCCCCGTTCCGAAACACGGCACACCTTGTGTCCCCACGTCCGCCGAATCCAACCGTGCCGCCGCCTGTCCATCCGTCCTGCCCGCTCAGTGCGCCTCTTAGGTAAACGGGGGGATCGAAGCTACTCTCAAAGAGCACGTCCCCATCGCCCTGACGCGCCCTGTCCAAAACCATCAAGCAATTGGCGATCCTGCGGTCCGTGCCGTCGGACGGCGAATTCACCGTAACACCATTGATAACCATTGTGGTCGAGCCGCCGCCATCGAAAGAGAGGCCGTTGTAGCCCCCGAACTCCTTCAGCAGATACCCCAGCTCGTTGGCGGTCATTCCCCGGCTCGACGGCTGCCTGCCGTCAACCACAGCCAGAATAAGCGTCTTGTAATCGGCGCTCACCGCCGCCCCGGTTCGAGGCTGCCTGGAAGTCTGATCGGGAATATCCGGTTCCACCTCCCAGCCCACAACGCCATTCCGGATGATTCGCGGACCGCCCGCCGCAACGTTGTACCACCACTGCTGAGGCGTCATGAATATGCCTACCACCGCGTAGGAGTTGTTCGATGGAAACGCAATAGCTGTGCGGTCGGGAACTATGGGCGAAGTGCGTCCAGGAGGCAACATAAGCAGGCCGTCCGTCATGTTGTGCCCCTGGGGAATGTGCCGAAAATTGTTCCAAGGATCCGCGGAAAAGGCGAAGTAGTCGCAGTTTATGGCTGCCACTGCATTGTACCTGGAGCAGATGGAGCGCACTGTCTCGCCATCGTCGGGCTTGTCGTTGTCATTTTTCAGCCCCGCTCTAATTCTCACCCGCGGATTTGTGAGGTCTATTATGAGAACGTGGATGTTCAGCGGGTCGCTCGTTACGCGGTGCAGGTGGCGAACGGCAGGCACCGGATCACCAGGAATCAGCACTTCCCAGGTGTCCTCGGCGGTGCACGTCATACACGTCGCAAGAACCAAAACAACCGCAGCAAAAAGAACCTGCCGCATTCGAGCTCCCTCAATCACGTGATACCTCAAAAGTCGCCTCTTATCAAGCCCGAGTGCAAAGAAAGCCGTGCCCACAAACCTCAGTGAGCACGGCTGCCAGAGACAACACCCGAAGTCGGTAACGACCTACCTTCTGCGTCTCAGGATCGCCAAAGCCGGCAGACCCGCCAACAGAGCGACGAAACCGCTCGGCTCAGGCACCAGGGTTATTCGCAGCTCCGCCCAGCATCTAGTGATGTCCCAAGGGAAGTCCCACTTGGCATACAGCCAGGACGTTTCCTTGAGCCACATATACTGGCCACTGGGTCCAGCGTTGTAATCCGGGCCCTCCGGAGTATGCGGACCGGGACCAGTCGACTTCCAGCCGGAGTCGTTCGGCCCATACTCGCTGCCTATATACTGGTGGTTCGTTCCCCAAGCACCGACCCAGGGAATTCCAGGCTCGATAGGCCACGCCTCTCCGGCCGACCCGTTGAACTGGGACTCTATTGGCTGCCAGCCGCCGTCGTTGGGGCAACCGCTCGGCACCCAGAACTCAATCAGGTACAGGTTCGTACCCGCGGGTACGCCGCTGCCCTCAAGCGACCAGTACACTCGGCGCACGCCATCCATGCCGCTCCCCTTCCAGGCGGTAGAGCCGTTGTAACCGGCTCCCGGACACTCAATCCACCCGCCGCCGTCGCGGTGGTGAATCGGCAGAATCCAGCTGGCTGCCGTCGCCGTCCCGCAGGCTGCCAGTGCCAATACTACTACCGCTGCCAGAACCTTTCTCACTGTCTCTCCCTCCTTCCTTTTCAACGATTTTATCGTGGGCTTTACACCGCCCGACAAACCATACGCAATCTATCCCAACATCTGTCGCCTGTCAAGCTGGTACTATTACCTACTTTTTGAGTGGATTCGGGTAAGCGAATTAAGGCGCAGGCCGCAGAATTCGCAGGTCTCCCGTCCCCCTAATCCATACACTGCACTCGGGCGCACTCGTCCCCGGCACCAGCACCTCTCTTCCGGCAACCCCAACAACCGACACGTAATCCCCCTCTTTCACCGTAGGGACCGGATCGACTCCGGATATGATGTTGTCGTAATAGCACTTGACCGGCGAACCGGGAGAGCCGTCTGTGATGAGGAAGTATCTGCGCCAATCACCCTTGCGCTCTTGCCCTCGCACAGTTGGCGAGCTAGACCCGGGCACATTCACCACCTTGCCCCACACTTTCACGAGCTTTCCATCCAGCCCTGGAGCTGCGAGGTTCTTGAGGGCTGTGCCCAGAGGGCGAGGCTGATTGGCTGAAGCCGACGCTTGTGTGATGTGAATAGCATCCACATACCGCATCCCGGCTTCGTTGGTGCGCATTATGCCGGTGACGTTCAGCCGCTCCGCCTGATTGACAGTCGGCGACACGCTCGCAACATAACTCGTCGACACCCAAACTGCGGCGGATCTGTCGTCTTCCTCTATCGCCAAGTAACCCGGGAATGGATTCTTCGTGAAGCATCCCGCTACAACCTTACCCGTCAAAGTCACCCACGCGTCATCGGGCAGCGACAACGCCTCCGATATATGAGCACATTCGACTGGAGTCTCCAGCATCCCAAAATCTACGTGATCGAACCAATAAGTCTCATACGTCCACCACTTGCTTCCCAAAACTATCGTGTCTATCGGTGCGCCGCCTCCCCAGGGCAGAGAAGCGCGCCTGCCATTGAACACGAGCTTGTCGTCTATGAAGAACTGCACGTCGCCGGGGTTACCCGTGTAGTCCTTGATGACGATAGTGTACTTGCGCCAACCTTGCCTGCGGGGAACAAGTGGCTTCCCCGAGGTACCGTTAAGTACTTGGTAGCCGTCGGTGGCGGTATACACGCAGCAGTTGTCGAAGAACGCTCGGTTCTTGTTGTTTAGCCTGCCAATCTCACCCATGACGCCTATCATGAAAACCTCAGCGCCGGGCGATGTTGTGTCGAGAAGCGTTATGTAGCCGTTGGGCCACTGCTCGTCGTAAGGCGGAGGCGGAACGGGCCACGGTATGTCGTTGTCCTCGAACATCCAACACTTTAGGTATACGTTGTTATCGAACGGTATCGGAAGCATACACTGACTGTTGTATGTGACCCGGTAGTTTACCCATTCCCTGGCTGAATTGACCCCCGGAGTGCGGATGTGACTGCTGTCTCCTTTAAGGTCCTCGTGGCCCTGAGCACCTCCCCAGCCGGAAGGTCCCTTCTTCCAAATATTGCCGTTGATTGATGGCTCGAAGCCGTCCTGAAATATCGTCGCACACCAGCCGCACTTCAGCCCGCCAAATGCCATCAGCGCAGCCACGACCACCACAGCCAAGACCGCCTGCCTTCTGTTTGACCAAACGCGCATCTGTTCTCCTCCTAGCCCCTGTTTGTGCTATTGCTCTTGGATAACCACTATGTCCGAAGCCTGTCTGGGGTAGACAACTCGGACCACAGTGGAATGATCGTTGGGATTCCTTTCAGCCGTACAGGTGCCCGTAACAGCCACATACGCCCCATCCGGCGGACATCCCCCGAACCCCGGGTCCATCAGTAGCGCTCTGCAGTCGATCCGTATGCCCGTCGCCACTGTAGGAGAGTTCCACTCGGGCTTGCCCGCCGAGAGCCCGGAGCCGTCGTCTACGTAGAAGTAAGAAGGCAACCCATAGGCGAAAAACGAGTGATTGACGCGTCCGAAAACCGTCACAAGCATGCCATCGCTGCTGATACCGGCGGTCACGGGACTCCCAACGATATCCCTGCCGTTGACCGCCACGGGCTTGATCTCAACCGGCGGCTCGCCAGTGGGAACTATTGCGGGAAGCCGGATCGATGAAGGTGAGCGCGAGATATACTTAACCGGATTCCGCGTGTCGGGCCAGGTCTGGCGATCATCGTAAGGATCGTCCTGGATAACCGCTCCAACCACGCGGACGACGTCTCCCGGCTGCAACTTGAACTGCTGAAAATACGGATCCCATATGTCCAGAATCTCGTCGCCAAACGCTCGAACCAATATGCCCGCCGTGCGGTCCTTCGTCTCCAAGTAAACGTCCACATAGGATATGTACGACGGATCGTAAGCAGGCATAGGGAATATCACGATGTTTGTTACCACCAAATCCGCCGCCTCAACCAATTCCCCAACGGGCTTTTTCTTGACTTCCGCAGCCGGAATGGGATCCTCTTTTGTCAGGACGATATCGTCGACATTCAGAATCGTGCCCCACTGGTAACCGGCGTTCCACGGGTCATGCCCGTGACCCACTCTGAAACCTATGAAGTAACCCGGGTCGGATTGAAACCGATAGTTGACCCCGTCCTTTGCCGGCGCAAGGCCAAACGCGAACCTGCGGGTGTAGCTATGCCACATACCGGGCTGTTCATCCGGGGGATGCGGTCCATCGGGACGATTTGCGATCACTCCATCCGGGTCCACCAGCCTGAAGGGGTCAAACGGCCAAACCCAATAATCGTTGACCCCGACCCAATTCAGTTCTTTGGGATAAGGAGGTATGGTCTGCAGGCAGCCGGAGTCGGGGTCCCATTCGTCCCACACCGACCAATTCGTGTAGCCGTAACCCCAGGAGCAGAAGTCCGTCCACTTGTACTGCATGGCAGGATCGGCTGTGTTCAGATTCCACACTCCCGCACGCCAGCTCAGTCGATATACCCCCGGACCGCTCGCTATGTTCGGCGAGGCAATCCGCAAATCGCCCTGGGAAACCCATATGTGCAGACACGGATCCTCCGGCGACTGAGCATACGCACCCATAAGCCTGGTAAAGCCCATCTTGCCGCGGCCGGAAGCGTAGTAGTTCTGAGGCTCTTGGTCGAACTGCATCCCGAACGCCGCAGTCCATCCCGGCGGAAGAGACGCTTTGTAGCAGGGTGCCCTGGTCGGGTCGGTGTTGACGGGGTTTCCGAACAAGTCGTAGCAACTCATCCAGTCGTAGATATCGTAGGTGTCGTGAAGAGGCGTTCCGTAATCCACACACCAGTGGTTGTAACCGTCCGACCAATACTGCCGCAGGTCCTGCCCAGGGGCATAGGGCGAGTTTCCTGCGTAGACGTCATCCACATAAAAAACCGAACCGCCCACCTGCTCAAAACCCAATGCCTCAAGCCCCGACGCTGCTGCTGAGTCCCTGAATGCCAGGTCGACCCCTTTGTATGCCCCGTTGACGGCGACCGAATAGCGCGAGTGAGCGTAGTCGAGTTTCACGGTGATCCGATACCACTTGTCGGGGACGTATCCCGCCAAGTCCACCCAGCTGCCTGAGCCGGCGCCGTCGCCGTTGAGCGCTTCGATCCTGGCGCCGCTGCCGAAACGAACAACCGCCGCGAGGTTGGCTAGATCGCGAGTGCCCACGTACAGGTAACCCTCGTGATAGTCGAAAGCGCACTTGGCGTAGCACTGAACGTACTGCACGTCGCGCTCCATAGCAGTTGTGAGGTTGCGATAAGCCTTCTGATTTACGAACCTCGCGCTCCTCGCCAAACTGTGCCCGCCTTCGTCGACCGTGCCAGATCCCTGCCAACCGTCCTGCCGAGCGATAGAGCCGACAGCGAAGTTCTCGAAGTTCGTCGCGTAGTAAGTCCGCGGTTCGAAACCGAGGAGCTCGTGCCCGTCTTCACTTATTCTGCAGGGCCAGGGCTGTGTGGGCTGACCTCCCGGGTATCCTGACGCCGTGTTGCAACTGCTGTTGTTGTAGACCCAATCGTAAACCACAAACGGCGCCGAGAAATCCTCTCGGAAAACTACTGTCTCAGCTATACTGGGAGCCAAGGCCGCCGCCGTCAAAAGCAAACCAAGAAAGCCAAAAACCGTGACGCGCACCGCAACTTGCACCAAAAAGAGCCCTCCCCCTCCGGCAGTAATGTCAGTAATGTGTCCAGCGCACCATTTGCTGCACGCTTGTGACACTGTTCACTACTGCGTGATACCACGGAATTAGAAACTTGTCAACAGAAGTTTTAGTCTACGTTATGAGCGTTGAGATAATTTGCACGCGAATAATGTCCTGGGCCCCTGTAAGATGAAGGCCTATCGGAGAAAGTCTTAGCTGTGCATCAAATTGCCCGCAAATTATTCGGAAGGTGATTACCGCGCGCCAGCGGAATAAGATTATGGTATCAACACGAAAGGAGCACGTTTCGATGATCAGGCAATTCAAGTTGATAAAAGCAGCGTTATTTATGGGAGCCGTGCTGCTCGCCGCATGTGCGGCAGCGGCGGACTTCTCCGCGGACACGGTCACGCAGTTCGGTTCGGCATCGATCACGGGCAAGATCTACCGCCGCGGCAGTATGATTCGCCAGGATACGATTATGGGACCGAACAAGAGCACAATCATAATACGTCCGGACAAGAAAGTCGTCTGGATAATCAACCCTGCACTCAAGCGCTACAGCGAGATGCCCTACAACCCTAAAGTCGCCGACGTCTCTGTTCTGGCAAACGAGAAAGAACTCAGCAAATTCGCCGTGAAGAAGAAGCTCGGCAGCGAAAAGGTGAACGGTTACGATTGCGAGAAGTTCGAGCTTACGTTCAAGGACAAGCAGGCGAACAAGTCGACCATATGGCTTGCCAAGAAGCTGCAGTTCCCGATAAAGACTCAGAGCCAAACGCCCAACGGCGTCGTCACTAGTCAATGCAAGAACATAAAGGCTAGCACACCCGACAAGAAACTCTTCGAGCTGCCGACGGGTTACAAGAAAGTGTCCCCGCGGGAGCTGGGCGGCGCGCAGCCTGTTCCCGCACCCAAACCAGGACCGAAACCGCCGGCCCCGAGGCCAAAGAAGTAGTGTTCACTGGTCCATTCTTTGTTTGGAACATAGTTCGCGATCCGGTCAAGCGCTGAGGCCAAAGAAGTAGCGTCCACTGGGGGCGGCCCGACCCGCCGCCCTACTACGCCCTAATAAACGTCACTCCCTCTTTCTCCCCGTGCCGATGCGCAATAACCTCATGCCGGTGCGCAATAATGTCATGCCGGACTCGATCCGGCATCCAGGAGGGTTTGCTCTTCGATGAAGGGGATCCTGAATCAAGTTCAGGATGACATCCCTCTTCGTCA
>JARYME010000133.1 GCA_029907315.1 Armatimonadota bacterium
GGAGCGCTCAAAGTACGTTGCCAGCGAATCAGACATACCCGCAGCTTACCTGCTCATGGGCTGGCTGGCACCACCGCTCACCTCACCGGACTATCCCGCCTTTGCAGTAGCTGCAAATGCGCTCGGAGGCGGCAAAGGATCGCTAATGTTCAGAGAGATTCGCCAGAAGCGCGGTATGGCCTATGACCTGGGAGTTCTGTATCCCAGGCTCAAATACCAAAGTCACGTAGTCGCGTATGTAATTGCAGATCCTTACAAGGAAGTCCTACCTAATGTCAAAGGTCCACTCGTGCTGGAAGAGATCAAGCGGTTGGTCCTAGAGCAAGTTCAGGTACTGAAAGAAAAACGACTGTCGGAAGCAGACCTGCAGCGGGCAAAGGGTTATACAATTGGAACGTTCGTCAGGATGCAGGAACATTTGGTCGACCGTGCGTTTCTGCCTGCGTGGTTTGAAAGCGTGGGCATCGGATACGAAGCAATCTATGAAATGCCCGATGCGTTCGAGAAAGTAACAGCCGAAGACGTTCAGAGAGTCGCCAGAGACTACTTCGGCAACTATGCCGCGGTTGTATACCTGCCCAAACCTAAGTCGTCATCCGCAGCGGAAGAAAGCACGCGCTAGCCGCTGAGTCAGCTTAAGCCCAATAGTTATAAAGCAGCAGACGCCTTCAGACACCTAGACGCTCGCTCAGCCGCTTTTTCCCCTCAGGGCAAAGTTCAGCCAGGACGCATGCCTGGCAAAGCGGTTTGGGGGCTTTGCACACGGCCCTGCCATGCGCCACTATTAAGTGGTTGAACTGCGTTGCTTCCTCCGAAGGAAGCAACTTCCAGAGGTCCTCCTCGATTTTGGCCGGGTCGGTTTCATTCGTAAAACCCAAACGAGCCGTTACGCGCCGGACATGCGTGTCTACTATCACTGCCGGCTTACCATACGCAACCCCTGCAATCAGATTCGCCGTTTTCCGACCCACACCCGGGATCTTTGTAAGCTCTTCGACCGTATCCGGCACCTTCCCGCCGTACTGTTCCACGATAACCTGCGCCGATTCAATTATCGCCTTCGCTTTGTTGTGGAAAAAGCCCGTGGGCTTGATAATCTCCTCCAGCTCCGACTGGTCAGCCTTGGCAAATGCCTCGACAGTCGGATATTTGGCGAACAGCCTCGGCGTCACCTGGTTCACGCGCTCGTCCGTACACTGAGCTGCAAGTATAGCTGCAACAAGCAGTTCGTGCGGCGTACGGAAGTCCAAAGTGCACTTGGCGTCAGGGTACTCCTTCTTGAGGATCTCGATTACCCTGAGCAGACGCTCTCGCTTTTGATCCTGTGATTCCTCGCTCATTTCGAACGACACGCTATAAATCTCGCAAAGGAACGATCGTATGTTTTCTCAACATCATCCGGAAAACAACATGCCGGCAGTTGGTTCATTGACAAGTGATAATGCAGACACTCGCAGCACTTGCCGTGGCGCGGGCATCCTGGATAGCTGCAGTTGCATTTCTTGAGGTTCGCGTTCAGGTTCTCGCAGGACATCCGGTTCACCTCCCAAACCGATCACATTGTCAGTCTTCTCACTTGCGGTTATTCTAAGCGAAATTGAGGGTCCGGTCAACCGGTCTGCCGTCTGAGCCTAAAAATCGCGTAATCCGCGAGCAAATTCGGACAGCATTTAACGCGTTTGCAAGGCTTGTGCTCTGTGACGAGATAAACTTTCTCCAGGATCTCCAATCCTCGCTCGCCGCAAAAACGAATAAAGTCTCGAATGGTAGTCAGGTGAATGTTGGGTGTATCGTACCACTCGTAAGGCAGGGTTTTCGTCTTAGGCATCTGCCCTAAGAACATCAGCTGAAATCGGTTTTTCCAGTAGGCGAAATTGGGGATCGATATGATGCACTCCCGCCCTACCCTTGCAGCCTCCAATATGAGGAAGTCTGGGCGGTGCAGCACCTGGATTGTGCTTGTAAGGATCACGTAGTCCACGCTCTGGTCGTTGAAGTCCGCCAAGCCCTCGTCGAGATCACCGTGATATACAAACAGCCCCTTGGCAACACAGGCTTGAATCGCTTGGTCCGAAAGTTCGATCCCCTGCACACGTGCGCGTTTTTGCAGTTGGAGGATCTTGAGCAGATCTCCTTCGCCGCATCCTAAGTCCAACACGCGGCTACCGGGCTTTATCATGTCTACGATGTAGCGGAACTCGGGCCGCTCATCGAAGATCTTGGTGTATTTTTCTATTTCGGCTGCTTTAGAAGCCGTTATCTCGCTGGTCGGCATATTCAAGGAAGTTCACTATGAGATTCGTTAGGGTGTCGGTTTCAAGAAGAAAAGCATCGTGACCGTAGTCTGACTGAATCTCTGTATAAGTAACGTCCACATTGTTGCGGCGCAGAGCAGTCACAATTTCCTTGGACATGTATGGTGGAAAGAGCCAGTCCGAACTGAATGAAATGACAAGAAAAGCTGCCTTGACGCGCGAAAGCTCTTTCTTGAGGTCGCCGCTGGGCTGCGAGAGATCGAAGTAATCCATCGCCTTGGTTATGTAAAGGTAGGAGTTAGCGTCGAAGCGCTTGACGAACTCGTCGCCCTGGTAGTTGAGATAGCTCTCCACTTGAAACTCAGTGCCGAAGTCGTAGGAAGGCGCGGTTTTGTCCTGGAGCCCGCGGCCGAACTTCCGATGCATCGATTTGTCGCTCAAGTATGTGATATGACCTATCATCCGAGCTATCCGCAATCCGGCACTCGGAATCTGTTTTCCGTAATAGTCTCCGCCCGCGAAATTGGGATCAGCCATTATGGCGTGCCTGCCAACAGCGTTGAACGCTATTGCCTGAGCCGAAAGCCGGGCGGTAGTCGCAATTGGTATCGCGAGTTTAACCATATCAGGATAGGAAACCGCCCACTGCAGAGCCTGCATCCCGCCCATGCTGCCGCCGACGACGCAGAAAAGTTGTTTAATCCCCAAGTGATCTATGAGGTGTTTCTGCGCGTTCACCATGTCGGCTATCGTCACGATAGGAAACCTCAAGCCGTAAGGTTTGCCCGTAGCCGGGTCTATTGAGCTGGGACCTGTGCTTCCCTTGCACCCCCCGATCACATTGGAGCATATTACGCAGTACTTCGTAGTGTCGAAAGCCTTGCCCGGACCGACCATGCTGTCCCACCAACCGGGCTTGCGGTCATCCGGGTGATGCTTGCCGGCAACGTGCGCATCGCCAGAAAGCGCATGAAGGATAAGGATACAGTTCGATTTGTCCTCGTTCATCTCGCCGTACATCTCGTAGGCGAGCGTTATAGGTCCCAGCTTCTTGCCGGACTCCAATTGAAGCTCGTTCGGCGGCTCAGCGAACGTAAAGTATTTTGTCTCAACTATTCCGACTGAACCAGGTTCGGTGATACTCGACATACGAAACCACAACCACTAAGAAAGCGATATACCGCTCAAGATTGACGCACCCCGTTAAAACGGGTAGGTCGTCAGCGCAGGGCTTGATCGATGTCGGCGATAATATCGTTTACGTCTTCGAGGCCTATGGAAAGACGTATGAAGTCGTCTGTCACTCCGGCAGCCAGCCGCTCTTCCGTCGTAAGCTGTTGATGCGTCGTGCTGGCAGGGTGAATCACTAGCGACCGCGCATCGCCTATATTTGCCAAATGAGACAACAGCTTGACTCGGTTTATGAACCTGACACCAGCATCATAGCCACCCTTGACGCCAAACCCAATAATGCTACTGCAGCCTCGAGGCAAGTACTTTTTGGCAAGCTCGTAACTCGGGTGGCTCGGTAAACCGGGATAGTTTACCCAACTTACGGCCGGATGCGACTGCAGAAACTCCGCCACCTTCAGAGCATTCGAACTGTGGCGTTCCATCCGCAGCGAAAGTGTCTCGATGCCTTGCAGAATCAGAAAAGCGTTGAATGGGCTGATCGCCGGTCCCAGATCACGCAAGGCGATCACTCGCACCTTGGCCGCAAATGCTGCACTTCCGAATGCCTCCACATAAGATAAGCCGTGATAGCTTGGGTCAGGTTCGACCAGCTCCGGAAACTTTCCATTATTCCAGTCGAATTTGCCGGAATCTACAACCACACCTCCAAGCGACGTGCCGTGTCCACCTATGTACTTAGTCACGGAATGTATCACTATGTCCGCACCCCACTCGAACGGCCGGCATAGATACGGCGTCGCCACGGTATTGTCCACGACCAGTGGTATACCCGCCTCGTGAGCAATATTGGCAACAGCCTGAATGTCAAGAACGTCCAACTTGGGATTGCCCAACGTCTCGGCATAGAGAAACCTTGTTTTGGGCGTTATTGCCTTGCGGAAGTTCTCAGGATCAGTCGCGTCGACAAATACCGTGTTGATGCCTAGGCGACGGAGCGTGTTATTGAACAAGGTATACGTTCCGCCGTAAAGGGCAGAAGACGACACGATCTCGTCCCCGGCTTTGGCTATTGTAAGCGCGCACAAGGTCTCTGCCGCTTGACCGGAAGCAGTACACACAGCAGCAACGCCGCCCTCCAGAGCCGCTATTCGCTTTTCAAGCACATCGACCGTCGGATTCTGTAGGCGCGAATAGATGTAACCCGGTTCTTCAAGAGCAAACAACCTTGCCGCGTGTTCCGTATCACGAAACACGTATGAGGTAGTCTGATATATAGGCACAGCTCTCGAACCAGTGGGATCGAGTTCGTGACCTGCGTGCAGCGCCAAAGTGTCGAAGCCCATCTTGTCTTGCATTGCCTTTCCTGCCTCCTACGAGAGGATAACACTTTTCGGCAAGCTATGCAACTTCATTACAGTCCGGCCCATTCTAAGCCGATAATCATACCGGCATACTATTTGGTCAGGAGTGAAAAGCTTATGCAAGCAATCATTCTGGCAGGCGGTCCTCAGCGGCGGATTCGCCCCATCAATGCCGACACTTCGAAGTTTATGCTCCCGTTCTTCGACTGCCCGGTCATTGAACACGCGGTCAGGCTTCTGGTGCGCCAGGGCTTTGACGATATAGTAATAAGCCTTGCCCGCGAGTCAACCGATGTAGCCGAGTATTTGGGCGACGGCAGGCGATTCGGCGCCTCAATCAGGTACTGCGTTGAAGCGAAGCCACTAGGTACGGCAGGTGCGCTGAAGGCCATAGAGCACATTCTTGAAGAAACATTCGTGGTCTTTCCCGGCGACCTAGTAACCGACGTAGACCTCCTACCGGCACTGGCATTTCATCGTGCACACTCGCCGGCAGCGACCGTGATCACAGCGCCTTCGGACGACCCTACTGCGCATACCTGTCTGCGACTGGGCGATAGCAACAAGGTAGTGCAGGTCCTGGTGAAACCCTCTGCCAAGGACGCAGTGGGCACTCACGTATCGACCGGTTTAGTGATTCTGAATCGACACGCCGTGAAACGCGTGCCGCCGTTCGAATCTCGCGACATAGACCGCGACGTTCTGCCTCGCTTGATGAGAGAAGCGGAGTGGGTGAAGGCGTATCACGCGGACTGCCGATGGGCAGACGTCGGGACGGTGCTTTCATACAAGGCGGTACACTTTGACGCACTGGAAGGTCGGCTGAAAACTGAGCTGAGCGCCCAGGTTGTTGATCCCGATATCTGGGTGGGCGAAAGGGTGCAAATAGATCCCACAGCGGAGATCGTGCCGCCGGTCTACTTGGGCTCTGGGACTGTGGTCGGGCCACGCGCCATAATAGGGCCACGAGCAGTCATCGGGGAAAACACCGCCATTGAAGACCGAGCAGTTGTAAGGGCAAGCATTATCGGGCGTGGATGCCGCATTGCATCTGGTTCATCAATCATCGGCTGTCTGCTAGGCACACATTACTGCACAGACGAAGAAGAGTCCATGTTCAACTGTAGCGCGTTCAATAGTGCCAACGCCGAATTCTCAGCCGCCGAGATGGAAACCGTTGAGCATATCACGTATCGCACGATGACCTCGTAAGTTTACGAAGTGTTAATGCTGAGGTCTGGAATCTGAAGGCAGCCTACTGGGCTTCTTTCCAGCAGCCTACCCGCTGCTCAAAGCATTTCTTGATCTCTTCGTCGTTGGACGAATCGAGTGTGTGGCCCTTGTCGCACTCGTATCGCAAGAATCGCTTCTCTGGAAACGGAGAGCGACGCGACGGCTGGAGTTTATAACGACCCCGGAGATGAATACACCCATCTTGGATGGGTTCTACCTCGGTCTGAGACATAATGCAAACCTCCATGCTGGCGAACTCTCAGAACCTGACACCTAAGCTCGCCTCAATATTGTACTCCGTCTTGTCGGGCATGACGGCACGATCCTTCATATACTGCGTGTAGTACGCCGTCAGCGACAGGTTGAACCTGGAGCCTAGACTACGCCTGTAACCCAGTGAGTAGGTGTTGCTCGTGAGCGCAGAACCATCCAACAGGCGAGAAGTCTTGAACCCCGTCGACAGCGTCCCGCTCCCGAACGCCGGGAAGCTTAAATCTACCTTCGTCTCGTTAGCGCTGCGATTTGCCAAATACTCTTCTTTGTTGGTGTATTCGGTTGTCACACCGACGCTACCGACCTTGAACTTAACCCCAAGATTTGCAGCATTAAACGCTTGTATCTGGCCACGCGTGTCTTCAGGGTTTGAAGTGTAACTGCCTGTCAGCGTGAAGTAGCGCAAAGGCGCCAAAGATACCTGAACAGCAGTGGTATCAGGAGCATCGTTGCCCCTTGCTTCGCGCTCACGCACGCTCGCCGTCACAGTTGCGAATCTAAGAGGCTGCATTTGTGCAGCGTAATCTTTTATTGTCATCAAGCTGGCACCGGACTCGATATACTTCAGCCCTGCTGTAATCTTAGTATTCGCGAGGGGAGTAAGCTCAAGTTTGACCTGCTTAGTAACATCCTCTTGCTGGTCTTTGCCGGTCTGAGTCAAACCGGCCTCAAACTTCGCGAACTCCAGCGGCTTAGAAACCAACGAAACCTCCCGCTGGAACAACGTAGTATCCGGCCGCTCGGTAGTCAAGAACCGACCCTTTACTTCCGTATGGGCTAAAGGCTTAGCTGTGACCGAAACGTCTGTTGTCGTCGTTTCCCCAAGGCCTCCCGACTCTTTTTTCTGCAGAGCTACCTGCGCAGCAGCCTTCTGACTCGTGACCGCAAGCTGCTGCGATTGAGTCTTCTCGGTGCTGCCGCTTGCCGCAACAGTAGAAGTCGATGCCGTAAGCACGGCGGCAGTAGACTCGCTGAGCTTCTGCTCCACCTTAACCGAGGTCGACTCAGTAGTCTTCTCAGCGTTGTTCTTGGATGCTTCGGTCACCG
>JARYME010000134.1 GCA_029907315.1 Armatimonadota bacterium
AACTACAATGTGCAAGGACCTGCAAGAAAACTCTAAACCGACTTCTATGGAATTGGCGAACCGAATAGCAGCGTGGCTGCGCGGCCAAGTTGAAGCCGCTGGCGCTCAAGGGTTGGTATTCGGAATGAGTGGAGGATTGGATTCATCGGTTGTTGCCGGTCTTGCAAAGCTAGCTTGCGGGGACAATGTTCTCGGACTGATAATGCCCTGCCACTCAAGCCCAAGGTCTGCACAGGACGCGCTAAAGGTTGCGCAGCACTTCGGCATCCGAACCCATACGGCTGACCTAACTCCGGCTTTTGATGCCTTGGTTGCAGCTGTGCCGCACGAGCAAGGTTTGCCGACTGCAAATGTTGCGCCGCGCCTTAGGATGGCGGCTCTCTACTGTGCAGCCCAGTCATTGGGATACTTGGTCTGCGGGACATCCAACAAAACCGAAACACTCGTGGGCTACTTCACAAAGTGGGGCGACAACGCTTGCGATTTGCAACCTCTGGCTGGCCTCTACAAGTCTCAGGTCTACGAATTGGCGGGCGCGCTTGGCGTGCCACAGGAAATAATCGAAAAGCCGCCTACCGCAGATCTGTGGGAGGGCCAAACTGACGAAGGCGAACTGGGAATAACTTATGCTGAGTTGGATGCTGTTCTACAGGCGATAGAATCCGGGGACGTTGGAAACTGCAATCCGGTATCTGTGCAACGCATTCTCGAAATGATGGAGAGATCACGTCACAAGAGGTCTCCCGTACCTGTTTTCCAGCCTTAGCTTACAAAAACTGAATTGCCAAACTGTCCTTCAGTGGGCACGAGAGTTTCGCGGGTGCGTGCATAAGCTTGAGTGATTCCAAGATATCAGCAGCCCACTTGTCTTCAATGAGCGCACGGCAATCGACAGCTAGGCTAGGGGCCGTTCTCGTGGAAGGCTGGGGCGCTTGTGAAGTACTTGTTCAGCACTGGCGGTGCGGCATCATAGTTTTGGTTCGGCTCAGCGGTGTGGGGTTTGCTCAACCGTGTCCTTGGGTACGACGGCGACTTCACAGAATGGCGAGTTCGCAATTTCTTGAGCTATTTCGATCTTGCAGTTTGGCAATGGCTTTCGTACGCACGCGACCGCCAGTGTCCAGCTCCTCGAGCTGAAAGACTTGCTGCTGCAAAGACTCTTCGAGCTTACCTACAATCAGCACCCGCGAGCACCGCCGGGTTCCTCGAAACGTTTTCGCCCACTTTGTAAGCGTTTTGTTGATGGTAGCTTCGCTCAGCGAGCCCTCCAGTTCTTACGTTTTTCACTGGTCCCGACCGGCCTATTTCGGCTTGATCCGAACCAGGATCCTCTGTATCTCATCTGCACATCGGTGCAGTTGTTCGGCGGCTTGCATCAGGCGCTGATAGTTTTCGGTGGATTCAACATCCGAGATCGAATCGTTAACAACTCCAAGCGCTGATGCAATGCGGTCTTTTATATCGCGGAGATCTGCTTCAATGGTTTTCATTTGAGGATTTTCTTCGAGGGACGTATTAGATTTTCCTGTATGCCGCACGCAGCCTGAAAAAGAATAACAAGCTCTATCGAATGGGCCTGTTAAATATCAGGTGTCAATCTTCTGGGGCACCGCCGCCCAGATCCAGCGTAGAAAACCTCATTCGTCGAGCGCCCCAGTACTTGGGTCCGTACAGCTTATCCGTTAGTGGGCTTACGATAACACCCGAGTGTCCGCAGGAATGTATAAACCTTTCACCGTCTAATGCGAGCCCAACGTGTGTTACCTTATCTACTTCGGGGTCCTTGCCGTTTCCAAAGAACACCAAGTCGCCCGTCCGCAGCTCTTCACGACTCACAGAGATTGCTCTGTCGTCGCCGGCTTGCATATGGGCGTCGCGGAGCAATGTAATGCTGTGTATTCGGTGCACCAGTTGAACGAATCCGGAGCAGTCGATACCAAACGGTGTGGTACCGCCCCACAGGTAGGGTGTTCCTATGAACCTGAGAGCTGTTTCCACCAGTTTGTGAGGATCAGGCAGCGGTATAGTCTGGGCGACGTCCCTGTTCACAAGTTTTGCCTGCGAACGTCGGATGAACCCTTTGTCGCCGCTTGGCAAGTTCAATTGCACCCACTCGTCGGAAGTGACATCCAAGACTTCAAGCTCGCTGCTGATTGGCACTCTAGTGATGATCATCGAACCTTCACGGGGTTCCTCAAGTATTTCGACGAAAAGCTCACGAGTGATTGCTACGTTGCCAGTCGATGCATATGCCTTATTTCCGTTAATCTTCTTTACTGCGTGTGATGGAATCCAGCCACGATATGTATCCCAGGTTTTTACGAAGTACCAGTTGCCGCGGCCAGCTTCAATGTAAACGGGCTGACCGATTATTGCTTGGGTGACGCGTTCGGAATTGTCATCGGGTTCCTTGCGGAGCGAAACGACGTTCTTGGTCACTACACCGAGAATGCCTTCTGTCGGCTTATTTGCGCGTGGCATACCACTTCTCCGCGAACTTCTTGTGCTCTTCACTCTCCTTGATTTTGCGCCACCACTCTTGGTTCTCCATATACCATCGAATTGTTTCGCGGATTCCCGTATCGAAGTCGTGCTCGCGGCGCCATCCGAGAGCTAGCAGTTTGGATGAATCGAGTGCGTAACGGCGGTCGTGTCCCGGTCTGTCCTCGACATAGCGAATCAAGCTTTCGTCTTTACCCGTAACTTCGAGTATGATCTTGACGATTTCGATGTTGGGACGCAGGTTGTCTCCGCCTATGTTGTATATTTCACCCGGTTTGCCCTTCAGCATGACAGTTTCGATACCCGAACAGTGGTCCAAAACGTGGAGCCAGTCTCTAATCTGCATCCCGTCGCCGTAAACCGGAAGAGGTTTGTCTTCAAGCGCATTTGTTACGAACAGCGGTATAAGCTTTTCTGGTTGTTGGTATGGTCCATATGTGTTCGAACCGCGGGTTATCACGACGGGTACGCCGTAAGTTCTCCAGTAGGCCCGTGCCAGCAGCTCGCCGCCTGCCTTCGATGCGGAGTAAGGACTGTTTGGCGAGACTGGGTCTGTCTCCTTTGCAAACCCAGATTCTATGTCGCCGTAAACTTCGTCGGTCGATATCTGAACGAACAGTTCGACGGGGTTTCTCCTACAGGCTTCCATCAAGGTGTACACACCGAGGATGTCGGTTGTGATAAACGCCTCCGGGTCGCATATGGAGCGGTCTACGTGGCTCTCCGCCGCGAAGTTTACAACGAGATCTGCTTCTCTTATGGGTTCCTCGA
The DNA here is from genome assembly GCA_029907315.1 of Armatimonadota bacterium. Taxonomy (GTDB): domain Bacteria; phylum Armatimonadota; class UBA5829; order UBA5829; family UBA5829; genus CALJES01. Next base: position 3,274 of record JARYME010000134.1, read on the forward strand.
CGTCCTGGGCGTTTCTAATATCGCCCTTTATGAAGCGGAATCGAGGGTCGTTCCAGACATCTTCAAGGTTTTCGGTATGGCCTGCGTAGGTAAGGGCATCCAGCACCGTGATCTTGAGGTCCGAATGCTTGCGAAGCATATACCGAACAAAATTGCTGCCAATGAAACCGGCTCCGCCGGTAACCAACAGATTCTTCATGGCGGCGTTTCCTCTGGTTTTGTTCTATTTGAACTTTATGTCCCAGTCATAGGGGATCTTATCGCTATTCCAGGGCTCGCGGTACTCGTCGGGTTCCTTGGGATTGTAAAGCTCCGATGGGAAGTTTACCAACAGCGAAGGCTCTACGCCTATCGTTTTGTAGCCGTGCATAGTCCCGACAGGGATCTTTAGCATAATGGGGTTATTGTCGCCCAGGAAAAACTCGTTTACCTCTCCATATGTCGGAGAGCCTTCTCTGGAGTCATAGACGACAGCTTTTATCATACCCTTCACGCACACCCATATATCGTCTTGCTTTTTGTGGTAGTGCCATGCCCGCACGACTCCCGGGTAATTGAGCGCAACGTACGCTTGGGCAAACTTGCCGAACATCTCGTCGTCTGCGCGGAGCATCTCCATTAGATACCCACGTTCGTCTGCATGCTTCTTCAGCTGTTTTATCATCACGCCTTCAATCATCGTTTGGGAACCTCTTGCGTCGTGGTGTTCTGATATGGAGCTCGGCTTTTTCTCTCAAATGACCCCGACCGCGCTGTTGTCTCCTAGCATCATGCGATAGGCTCGGGGTTTTCTGCCGTTGCGTTCTATTTTCACATTCTTGCCGAGTAAGCTGTCTTCCAGTCGAGCCCCTATATTAAGAATAGTGCAGTTTTCGAGGATGATACTATGCTCAACTTCGCTGGCAATGATCGTTACTCGATTGTTTATGGATGTGTATGGGCCGATGAAAGCATTCTCTATATGGCAGTCTTCACCGATAATCACAGGTCCTCGTATAGAACTCTGTATAATCTTTGTGCCTTTTCCTATACTCACCCTTCCGGCTATCTGCGATTCGGCGTCAACTTCCCCTTCGATATTGGTCTCCAGAGTATCGAGGATTAGCCTGTTAGCCTCAAGCATCGCCTCGAGATTACCAGTATCCTTCCACCAACCTGTAACCAGATGGCTTTCGACTCGGTATCCATGGTCAATTAGGTATTGGATGGCATCAGTTATTTCGAGCTCGCCCCTGGCGGACGGCTTGATTGCGTTTACAGCTTCAAAAATGTGGTGGTCGAACATATAAACGCCCACAAGTGCTAGATCCGAAGGCGGATCTTTTGGCTTTTCCACAAGCTTCACTGCCCTCCCGCCTTCTAGGACGGCTACGCCAAAGTCCTGCGGATTGGGAACCTTAGCCAGCAGTATCTGGCAGTTGGCTCCTGACTTCTTGTACGCTTCAACTAAAGATGTGATGCCGTCTTTGATGAGGTTATCCCCGAGGAACATTACGAACTGGTCGTCTTTCAGGAACGGCTCTGCTATCTTCACCGCGTGAGCGAGGCCAAGCGGTGCTTCTTGGTGGATGTAGGTTACTTTTACGCCGAACTTCTCGCCGGTGCCAACAGCCGCCTTTATCTCTTCGTGAGTGTCCCCTACGACTATGCCGATATCGGTTATCCCCGCATCACGAATTGCTTCTATGGCGTAGAATAGGATAGGCTTGTTGGCAACGGGCACCAACTGCTTTGCGCCGGTGTGGGTGATGGGTCTCAGCCTGGTGCCTTTACCGCCGCTTAGTATGAGAGCCTTCATAGGCATCCTCCGTAGCCGCACCCGACAGACGGATTATACGGGTCATTATACGTAGTGTCAACGCGAGCTTGTGCCCGCAGGACCAATTGCTATCATCGGCTGTATAGAGTTTTGTTTGGAGGGAACAAGTGCCTCACAGGCGAACATGAGGTCCGAAAAAACATGTCAAATACGAGCTGTTTCCAAAAACCGCGAATCGCGATTACAATGGGCGACCCGGCGGGAGTGGGACCGGAAATCGTTATTTCGGCCATTTCCGACACTGATGTGCTTGCCGCTTGTGTTCCGGTTGTTATCGGCAGCCGGGTCATACTGGAGCGGTGCGCCCGCGCAGTAGGCGTGGCGCATCCGCCGGCCGATATCGAAGTGGTTTCTGTAGACACACAGGGCATCGACCGCATCGAACCCGGCCGTGTCAGTCCAGAGGCAGGAATGGCTGCAGAAGCTTACGTCAGGAAGGCGTGCCTGATGGCACTTGAGCGCGAAATCGACGCAATTGCGACTGCGCCCATCAATAAAGAATCACTCCGTCTTGCCGGGGTTCCGTACATAGGCCACACAGAAATGTTGGCGGCGTATTTGGGTAGCTCGGATCCGTTAACTATGTTTGTAACCGGCTCAATGCGGATCTTCTTTCTCACGCGCCACATGTCTTTGCGTGACGCAGTTGATTACGTGAAGAATGACCGCGTCTACACATTCATCAAACGGGTGAACAGCGCCATGGTCGAGCTCGGTTTCGACAGACCTCGCATAGGTCTTGCAGCGCTGAATCCTCACGCAAGCGACGGAGGACAGTTCGGCGACGAGGAGGAGAAACACCTCAAACCGGCTGCAGCCATGGCTCGAGAGGAAGGTATCGACTGCTCTGATCCGATAGGTGCTGACTCCGTATTTCACATGGCACTTGAGGGCCGTTTCGACTGCGTCATCTCCCTCTACCACGACCAGGGTCACATTGCAGCTAAAACGCGCGACTTCTACCGTACCGTGACTGCTACTTTAGGATTGCCGGTTTTGCGGACTTCTGTTGACCATGGAACCGCACTCGATATCGCGTGGAAAGGCATAGCAAATCCGGTAAGTATGAAGACGGCTATTCTGACAGCTGTAACGCTGATGGAAAAGCAGCGCAGCCGCAGATAAGCTTCGTGGTTACAAAAACCCGCATTGGCGTCTGCCCCACGTTTTTGTTTTGCACCGTCGAAGCGGTTGACTGTACCGCGCTGCAGCCTTAGACTAGGGTTAGCATTTACGTGTGGGGGCGGATCGGGCCTGGTGGCTCGCCTGGTCTTCAAAACCAGTGTGAGGTCCGAAAAGGGATCTCAGGTGGGTTCGATTCCCACACGCTCCCGCCATTACTGAGGCTTGCCCGACCAATCACAGCAATCGGAGGTGGGTTGTTGGACAGAATAGGGATCGCAGTCATAGGCTGCGGGATGATGGCGCAGAGTATTCACCTGCCAAATATCAAACGCCACCCACACCTAGACTTACTTTGGCTTTGTGATGTGAATCCTGAGGCGCTTCACAGCGCACAAGAGACGTTTCGGGCGCGTCAGGTTACGGCGGATGCTGCTGAGGTGGCTGCTGATTCTTCGTGCGAAGCAGTTCTAATTTCGACCACTCATACCGTCAGACTTCAGTTGATTGAACTGCTTGCGCGTTCTGGCAAACACATATACATCGAAAAGCCTCTCGCGGACTCATTTGACGAGATGAAGAATATACTCAAGGTCTGCTCAGAGACTGGTGTCAAAACGCAAGTCGGTCACAACCGTCGAGCTGCGCCGGCAGTACAACACGCCCTCAGGGTGCTTCACAAGCATCGAACTAAGCCCGTTTCACCTAAATGGAGGTTTGATAGAGAAGGCCCGGAACGTCCGACCCTCGAGGGCGAGAAGTCTACGATGGTTCTTCTCCGCGTTAATGACGACTACTGGTCGTGGAAGAAATGGGCGTTTGCGCATGGAGCGCTTATCAACGAAATGACACATTTTGCCGACCTCGCATGCTGCTTCATACCAGCCAAACCCGTTAGAGTCAGCACTATGGGTAGCCGGCTAGCTAATCACGTGGTAACGATCGAGTATGATGACGGCTCCCTCGCAGCGATATTTGCTACAGCATTCGGAAGTTTCGGCTACCCCAAAGAACTGATCGAGATTTACCACAACGGCAGCGCAATAGTCATCGATCACCTAATGGAAGTGAGA
>JARYME010000135.1 GCA_029907315.1 Armatimonadota bacterium
TCTTCAGCAGGATGGCGGGATAGTAGCCCCCATATTGCAAAAGATCGGTGCGAACCCTGCTGAACTGGCAAGGAGAATCCGAGCAGAAATTGACCGTATGCCCAAGGTGTCCGGCGTAGCTGCGGGTTCCGCGATCGGGCCAAGGCTGCACCGCGCACTCGAAACCGCATTTCAGGAAGCAGAAAGACTGAAAGATGACTATGTCTCCACTGAGCACCTCCTTATTGGTATAGCTTCGGAGACTGGTCCAGCTTCATCCATATTGGCATCGGCAGGCGCAACTCGTGACGCAATATATCAAGCGATGGCAGACATTAGGGGTACTCAGCGCGTCACAGACCAAAACCCTGAAGACAAATATCAGGCGCTGGAGCGATACGGCCGAGATCTCACCGAGGAAGCGCGTAAGGGCAAATTAGACCCGGTAATCGGCAGAGACGAAGAAATCCGACGTGTCATTCAAGTCCTGTCTCGCCGAACTAAGAACAACCCGGTTTTGATAGGCGAGCCGGGGGTCGGCAAGACTGCAATTGTCGAGGGTCTTGCACAGCGAATCGTGAATGGCGATGTTCCTGAATCGCTTAAAAACAAGAGGGTTATTGCTCTGGACCTGGGCGCGCTCGTAGCCGGTACCAAGTTCCGAGGCGAGTTCGAGGATCGCTTGAAGGCGGTGCTGCGCGAGATCAAGGAGGCCGAAGGTGAGATCGTTCTGTTTATCGATGAGCTTCATACCATCGTAGGCGCAGGTGCAGCAGAAGGAGCAGTCGACGCTGCAAACTTGCTCAAACCGATGCTGGCGCGAGGCGAGCTGCGGTGCGTCGGCGCTACTACCATTGACGAATACAGGAAGCACATTGAGAAAGATCCGGCTCTGGAACGCAGATTCCAACCGATTATGGTCAACCCTCCTTCCGTTGAGGACACGATAGCCATACTGCGCGGCCTCAAAGAGCGGTACGAAAACCACCACGGCGTGCGAATCAAAGACAGCGCGCTGGTTGCAGCTGCAGTTCTGTCGGACCGCTACATACCGGATCGTTTCCTTCCCGACAAAGCTATAGACTTGATCGATGAAGCAGCATCGCGCCTACGCATCGAGATCGACAGTGTGCCGACGGAGATTGATGAGGTCGAGCGCAGGATTCGACAACTCGAAATTGAGCGCGAAGCTCTCAAGAAAGAGACAGACGCTGCTTCCAAGAAACACTTGGAGAAGCTTGAGAAGGAAATAGCGGACCTCAAAGAACGACTGGATGGAATGAAGGCTCATTGGCAGAAGGAGAAAGAAGCCATCACCAGGATCCGCGAGATCAAGCATAAGATAGAAGAAGCCCGATTAGAGGAGCAGAATGCAGAGCGCCGCGCGGATCTTGCTAAGGCCGCTGAGCTGCGGCACGGGGTTATACCGATGCTGCAAAGGCAGTTGGCAGAAGAGGAAGCCAAACTTGCCGAATTACAGAAAGAGTGCAAGATGCTCAAAGAAGAGGTAGACGAAGAAGACATTGCTGAGGTGGTGAGCAAGTGGACCGGCATCCCGGTAACTCGCCTTATGGAGGGCGAGATTGAGAAGCTGATCAATATGGAAAAGCGGCTTGAAGAGCGAGTTGTCGGTCAGCACGAGGCGATAGTTGCGGTATCAAACGCGGTAAGAAGAGCACGCGCTGGGTTGCAAGATCCGAATAGGCCGATCGGTAGCTTCATATTCATGGGTCCGACTGGTGTCGGAAAGACCGAGTTGGCACGGGCTCTCGCGGAGTTCCTATTCGATGACGAGCGAGCTATGATCCGAATAGATATGAGCGAGTACATGGAGAAACACACTGTCGCCCGCTTGATTGGCGCTCCGCCTGGCTACGTAGGATATGAGGAAGGTGGTCAGTTAACGGAAGCTGTTCGGCGGCGACCGTACAGCGTCATACTGTTCGATGAAATAGAAAAAGCTCACCAAGACGTGTTCAACGTGCTGCTGCAAATCTTGGAGGACGGTCGCCTGACGGATGGTCAGGGTAGAACAGTAGATTTCAAGAACACCGTGATCATCATGACCTCGAACATAGGTTCCGAGTTAATACGGGAGCGCCAGGTTATAGGTTTCCGGCATTCCATCGGAGGTCAGGAAGCCTACCAAGAAGAAACTCGGAGACTGGTGCTGGAGGCTCTACGACGCCACTTCAGACCTGAGTTCCTGAACAGGGTCGATGAGATTATCGTGTTCAACGCGTTGACGGAAGAAGACATCAAGAAGATCGTGGATATCCAAATACGGCAGTTGAACAAACGATTGGCTGAGAAGCGTCTGGAAGTCGAGTTGACAGATGAGGCGAAAGCCCTGCTCGCTGAGAAGGGCTATGATCCAATGTACGGTGCGAGGCCTCTCAGGCGCACCATTCAGCGTGAAATACAAGACCCACTTGCAATGAAGCTGTTGTCGGGCGAATTCAAAGAGGGTGACCGAATAATCGTGGACGTCGGTCCCGACAAGACATTCGTGTTCAAGCACGCAGAAACCGCCGCAGCGGCGGTGTAGAGTAAAGGCCATCAAATCGTTCGAGGAAACTGGCAAGACAACCCGGGGCTGCACGAAAACCGAACCAGGACGTGCAGTCCCGGACTCTTTGAGAGCATCCAACCCTGGTAATTGTACCTGATTTTGGCGCAACGGCACGCGGAACACTTGACAACGGATATTTCAAACGGTTAACTGCAACTGGTGGTATTGATAGGACTAACCGACAGACAGACGGAGCAGGTATTAGGCTGACTTGCTGTCCGAAAGAGGGGGATGGTAATGCGAAAAGTTTTGCTGACTGCTGCATTAGTATTTGCTTTTGCATCCCCAGGCGTTTTAGCCTGGAACGCTTACCTTGACGGCAGTACAATGCCGTCGGACCCGTGGTGGCCCTGGCCTGAAGACCCTGCGCCAGGCGAGCTTGTTCTCGTTGATGGCGAAACATGCATTCGCATGTCGGCACCAGCAGACGAAGCGGCCGAATACTACCTAAACCCGACGCAGGAGATCACACTCGGCGCAGCGCGTTTCCGACTGGAAAGCTACAGCCCGTCTGGTGCCAAGGACTTGCTCTGCGTTATTGCAAACAACCTCGTCGAAGTGACACCGGATGGCGACATGATATTCTCTTCCCCCAGCGTGTCCATTACTCTGGTAGACGGCTGCTTCTGGGTTTACGACTACACTGAAGGCACGGGGTTTGTCAATTTGGGTCTGGCAGACAACGCATTTCACACAGCCTACATACTGGTCGATGGACCCCAAGGCACAGCCACTGTTGCCTGGGATGGCAACATAGTTTATCAGGGCAACCCGCCCTCACACGATTTTGACGGGTGGATCGAGTGGGGAGCCGGCTCCTGGCAAGTTAGTGCAGCGGTCACCGCAGATTTCGACTGGGTGGGTTACGGAGGGCCGGAAGATATGGTTCCGGAACCCAGCAACCTGGCAACGATCGCTGTCGGACTGTCCGGCCTGGTAGCCGCGATCCGCCGCCGTCGTTAGATAAAAGCCGTTTCCAGCTTAGTGTTTAGGCGTCCGGGCGCGTGCCGGACGCCTTAGTTTTTTGTTACCCGCGTTTCCCAGTTCAACGCATAATACAAAAGCAGAACGTAGTGTTTTTGTGTTGCGGTAAGCAGATTGATGCGTTACCTATAGCAAGATATGGAAGGTTCTCCTCGAGGTACACACGAAGCTTCTTTGATAGGTGTAACTGCATTGCCTTGCAACGACGTCTATATACCGCGGGAACACTGGAGTGATGGCGAAAGTCCGAATAACTATGCCAAAACCGCTCGCTTGTCTTGCCGCGCTACTATGTATACTCGCTGATCTAGCTTCAATTGATCTGCGGGCTTATGCAGAACAAGCGATCCCGAGTAAACTAACTATTTCCGATGCCGTAACAATCGCTCTCAAGAACCATCCTCGCCTTAAGGAAGCGGAATCAAGCTATCTGAGCGCTCTTTCAAGTCTAAGGGTCGCGGGATTGAAAACTACCCTCGATTTCGGCAGCGAAGCGGCTTTAGAAAAATATCCCGGCAGTAGTGAGGTTTCAAACCGCGTATTTGGGAGCTTTGGCTATACTACCCTGTTCGGCACGCAGGCAAGAGTGGATCTCTCACCATTCGCGGTAGGCAACAGACAGGGATCCATCGCATTATCCGTGAAGCAACCTCTTCTAAGAGGTAGAGGCTATCTGAGCGACAGATACGACAGGTGGGCCTCAGCGAAGAACCAAGTTATTATCCGTGATAAGCAGCTGTATCAAACAAAACAAGACACTATTCTGAGGGTTGTCAGTGCGTATCTCCGAGCGGTAAACGCTCGCGAGCAGGTGAAGGTTCAGGAAAGCGCCGTCGAAATAGCGCAACGTGTTGCGGACGCGGCTCGCCGAAAGGCGGAAGCGGGTTACGCTGCAGGTATAGAGGCCACGCGAGCGGAACTGCGCGTAGCCGACGTCAAAAATCAACTGCAGATTCAGCAGCAAGCCGCCAAAAGTGCTCTTGAATCTCTGATGCTGGCAATGGGCGTCGGAGTTGGTCAGACACCGGAGTTGATCGACACCGTTCCCGAAGTGCTCCCAGAAATTCCTACGCTCGAAGAAGCCCTGAATAGGGCATTGAAGAACCGACCAGAATTGGTTGTGTCCGATTTGCAGATAGAAGACCAGCAGCGGCTGCTGGCAATTGCCAAGGATCAGCTTCGACCGGAGCTGAATGCCGTAGCGCAGTTCAATTCCGTCAGTACCGGTGAGGGCCTTATCTCCGGCTCAACAATTGAAAACGGAACACTGGTTGCGGGATTAGAATACAGAGTGGCGCTGGACAAGCGTGCCCTTCTTGAAGAACAGCAAACAACAGAACGCAACCTGGAAGTGCTGAAACTGTTAAAGCAGTATCAACTGGAATCGATCGCTGAGGAAGTTGGCAGAGCATACAGAACGTACCAATCCGAGAAAACCTCCCTCGAAATTTACACCAATAATTTGAAAACCGCAAAGGAGAACCTGGAGCTCGCAAATCGGATGATGGAGGAAGCGAGCGGCACAAACCGCGACGTCCTCGACGCGCAAGCGGCTCTGACTCAAACGGAAGCAAACATTCTTTCCGCAAAGACGGGTTTGTACATCGCCATTTTGACCCTGAAGAACGCGATGGGTGAAGACTTGGGGGCAATGTTCAAGTGATGCTGAGGCAATTGCAGATCTGGGGCACGCGACTGGTTGTGACTGGCCTAGTTGTATACGTCGCACACCGCTGGGGTATTCCTGTCTACAAGCAGTATTTCGCGCCCAAAAAGACTGAGATTTACGTACCAACTGCACCGGTCAAGGAAGGACCTTTCGTGATCAGTTTTCACGATCTAGGAGCCTTGAAAGCTGAAAGGTCTGTATCAGTAAGCTCCGACATCGAAGCAAAAATCATATACCTGGCACCCGAAGGCAGCATGGTCAAACCGGGCGATAAGCTAGTTGAGTTTGATACGACCGAGCTTCTTCGCAGAGTCCGCGAACGTGAACTAGCTGTTTCAAATGCAGAAGCCGAAGTGCGACGTGCAAAAGCAGAGCTCGAAATCCTCATCGAGGAAAACAAGACTCGTATAGCCCAGGCTGAAAAGACTCTGCAGTTCAACGAAGCAGAACGCGATGCCGCCCGTGAACAGCGCGATTCGAAGGTCAAGCTTGCTAACGACAAGCTTATTCCCAGAACCGAGGCTGAACAAGCGGAAATAAACCTTCGAGCAAAGGAATTGCAAGTCGAAAAGGGACGAATGGACCTGACTCTTCAGCAAAAGGATGCGGAGTCGAAAGAAAGCCAAAAGAAGGCTGATGTGCGCACCAAGGAGTTCGCCCTGCAAATGGCCCGGTTGGAGTTGGAGGAAGCACAGCGGCAAGTCCAAAGAGCAGTCCTTACTGCGCCTGCGGCCGGTATGGTGGTTTTAAGCAAGATCTATACACCAGAAGGGCGACGAAAGGTCAAGGAAGGTGACACGCCGTGGCGCAGAATGACACTTGTGAGTCTGCCTGACCTGAGAAGTATGCAAGTCGAAGTAGCAGTGGGAGAAAGCGACGCTCCTAAACTGTTTGTCGGAATGCCTACCCTAATACGTCTCGAAGCCGTGAAGAATCGCATATACCACGGTTTCGTAACGGATATATCAAGCCTCGCTACGGAGCAGGATCCTTGGGAAGGTGGTGCTACGCCAGGCAAAAAGAACTTCGACGTTACCATCCAGATCAAAGAGTCTGATCCTAAGAATCTGAAACCCGGAATGACCGCCGATGTAGAGTTCATCGTCCGGCGCATTGACAAGGCTTTGTATGTCCCGATTGAAGCAGTCATCGAGCGAAATGGGGAAACCTATGTGTTCGTGAGGGAAGACAAGAGCTGGCGCAGGGTGCACGTCAAGACGGGCGCCTATAATGACAACTTCGTCTGCATAACCCGCGGCCTCAGAAAAGGTGAACTTGTCGCGCTGCGCGATCCCACAAAGCCCCTCGAGCAGCAGGAAGCAGGAAGTGCCGCTCCCGGCGCCGAGAAACCCAGCGAGAAAACTACGGCACCAATACCGGTACCAGCTGGTAAGTAAAATGGGAATCATCGACGCCATACGCACTGGGCTTTCGGAACTTTGGTCTCACAAACTGCGCTCAGCCCTTACGATGTTGGGTGTTATCTTCGGCGTTGCCGCCGTCATTGCCATGGTTTCGATTGGCGAGGGCGCAAAGCAGGAAACACTTGAGCAAATCAAACAGATGGGCATAGATGTCGTCCATGTCCGACGAGCTGTAATTGCCGGAGAGCTCTTGGAAAAAGCCCAAGAGAGATCCCCTTACGGGTTGAAGTACGGCGACGCTGAAGACCTTCGCAGCGTCATGGCGTTTGCGAAGCAAGTTGTTCCTGTTCGCGAGGTGTTTGCCAACGTCAAGGTCGAAGAACGTCCCGTCTCTGTAAAAGTCGTCGGCACGGTGCCCGGGTACGAGCAGGTAACGCGGTCAGTCGTCGAGCGGGGCCGATTCCTTCGATGGATGGACATCTCGGAAAACAGGCCTGTGTGCGTATTGGGTGCTGCGGCAAAACGTGAGCTTTTCGGTTTCGATAATCCGATTGGGAAGACAATCAAGATAGGAATGCGCAAGTTCCGAGTTGTCGGTCAGATGCAGGCAAAAGAAATCGGTGCCGCTAAAGCATTTGCGGCGCTTCGAGACCTAAACTCAGACGTATACATTCCGATCACCATTTCGATGACTGATT
>JARYME010000136.1 GCA_029907315.1 Armatimonadota bacterium
GCTACAAGGATCGAGGAAAATTGGCGAATTCGGATCGTTCGAGAAAAACCAGCCAGACGCAGTGCCGAAGCCGAATCCGAAAACGTCTCAAACCGGACCGGTTCTCTACCGGACCCACATTGTCATTCTGCCCGGGGTCCATTCTCGGACCGTCAAGACGTGACCATCCCAAAACAGGATGTTGTTGGCCCCGTTATGGGGCCCGGGGAAAAGAAGCCAGCTGCGTTTGATATACTTGGGATCGCTGTACTTCACAAGCTCTGCGTCATTGCGAGGCATCCACGCATATGAGCGGTATTCGCCTGTATAGTTGCAGTGGCCCTCCGGTTGTCCGCCAGCACTTCCATCGGCATTGCCGTTTTGCAAGTTTGAGTCGCCGCTCAGTACGTCGTTCTTACCGAATGGATAGATGATACCTCTATTGTTCTCAGCCTTTGGGTTGCCAGCACCAGGCGCATCGAAATACGTAACCGTTATACTTGGCCTGCGCGGTGCTCTTCGGCCCTCGCACATTCCGTTAAGCGCATAGCAATAATTGGCGTAAAAGGTGGGACACCGGTAAACGTCCACCTTGCGGTGATACCGCCACAAAAGTTCAGCCCAGCCTCGAAGGCCTTGGCGCGTATACGCTCCGCCACCGTCATTGCCCCACACGCCTGGAAATGACACATTCGCAAACATCTGCCCTTGCCAATCATCAAGGTAGAGCATCGTCGCCGAGTGAATCTGTCGTAGGTTCGATTTGCACTTTGCGAGTTTGGCAGCCGACTTCGCCTCAACAAACACGGGATACAGGATCGCCGACAATACGGCGATGATCGCGATAACTACGAGCAGCTCGACAAGCGTAAACCCTACGTAACCAAACCTACGACTGCGCGACGACATGTATATCTCACCTCCGCGGCTAACTTGACTCATATACATTTATTAACGAGCGCTGCGGCTCTGTTCTCCGCAACTTTGTTCCTAGATGATCGCTCGCTGTCCGCATCACCGGAATCTCGCGGTCTCGTCCCGAAGCACAACTGCTCAAACCAACATCCCTCTACACAGCAAGAGGAGGTCTGCCCACGGCAGTACCGCAGGCAGACCCTTTGAACTGCTTGTTTAGTAGGTTAGTACCTTCGCACGTCCTCAGGCGATGCAACGAAGATTATTCTTTGGCCTGGCACGAAGTAGGTCTTGGCACCGCCGCCGGTATCGAACGTATACGAAAAGTCGAGACCTACTACACCGGTAACCTCTACTAGATCACCCTCAGCAACTCCTGCAGCGCCGGGATCGAACAAGACTTTTATACCCGGCACGCTTTTTTGCGTATCGGAAAAGTCCCAGTACTTCGTCACGGCACCGCTGCCGTCGTCGACGGTGAACCAGTTTCGGAATCCCACAGCTATCGACCACAGATCGTCTGCCGGAACCGCCGCAACCTTACCGGCTATTCGCACTCGCAAACCTACGTTGTTCAGACCGTACGCGGGATCTGTAGCAGGTTGAGGACCGAGTTGTTTGCCTCCAACATTACGCACAGTCATACCAAGCGGCTCGACATTGGGATTGCCTGAGGATTCCACCGTAACCTCGGAGTTGATAATCCGCGCTTCGCCGTCGTAAGCCGTCAACATGCCTTGGACCATGACTTTGTCGCCCACCGACGGCAGCACAGGCGGATTGCTCACTCGTATACCCCCTGCTCGATCTTCATCTTCAATGTAGAAGAAGCTCTCTGAGCCGATAGTATCAACGTAGGTAACGACTTTCGGTACATCGGTCTCAACGAAGGAACCGATTCTGTCGCCTTTCATGGCGCCCACAGACTGTGGTCCGTGACTTGCAGGGACATCCGCGGCATACAGCGAGTATACGCCAGTTGTTCTGTTGCAGGTCAGCACATACATCTTGCCGTTGTGATAGCGCAGCGCGGCAATCTGCGCACCGGGCTCCGGGACACCCTCATCGTACAAGTTGCCGGCTATGTCCCTGGCTATGACGTGCCCCAGGTCTGGGTTCGTGTAGTACTGATCGGCACCCCAGCCCATCCAAGCAGAACCATCCGCTGGGTTGATGGCAAGTCCGGTAGCCCAGTAAGTTCCGCCGCGCCACCAATTGCGCCCGTACTGTGCCAAGTGATCCAGGCGGTTCGGATCCACGCCGTTCATATGGTACGCAGCGATTGAACCTACTCTGTTGTTAGTACTATCGCCGTAAGGCTTTGAGGGATCGATGTCCCACAAACACGAGTTTCCGAATGTGCCCGTGAACACGGACATCACGTTCGTTCGTCTGACAAGCAGGTGAGGACCGTACGTGCCGTCAAAGTCGAAATCCCATTTGGGCGACAATGTGGTGCCCGGAGTTTGATCTCCGCGACCCAGACGCACCCAGTCGAAGACCACCGTCACCGAACCCTGCGAGACTGAAGGCACACCTCCGAGCCGATCATCGCCGGTAGCGCCGAAATTCATCCAGGAGCTTGTCGCCAGCGGCGCAGCGCTCGTGGAGGTTCCGGGGTCTTCGTCGCCCAAAATCTGCACGTACTGCGTGCCGTCCCAATTGCAAATTACCTTTCTCGGAACACCAGCAGGTGTCGTCTCGGCGTAGAGATAACACGTGTGCGGCACGCCTAGCTGGAGGTCACCCAATATACCGAACTGCACAAATGTGTTTTTGTCTTTCTGCACACCCCAAGCCCATCTCGGAGTGCCACCGTCGTCCACGATACCGACAACAGGTCTGCCAGAATAGTTGCCCGCAGGGATTGCCGGGCAGTTCATGAGGAACCAGCAGTTGTATGCCTCTGAGAAATCGGTCACGACGAACCTGGCAGCAAGCGTGGCTTGTTTTACCGTGCCGGCTGCGGAATCTGTGTAGTTGTAGTTGTAGAGGTAGGCTGAGTACGAACCCGTGGTCGGAGCCGTCTTAGCCATTCTTATGCCCTTATTGCCTTCCTCGCCGGGAAAGTCTACAACACCCCAGGTTCCGGACTGGTTCAGCCGATAGATATTCCAGTAAGCACTCGAATTCTGCGACCACGGGGCAAGCCACAACTTGTTGCGCTGGGGATCCCACGCACGCGCCGTAGCAGTCTGGCGACCCCATCCGACGTCCACCGTGTTCACCCATGAGCTGCCGTTCCACATATAGCCCCAATCTCGGCGGAACTCCCAGTGTATCGGATCCGCTCCCCAAGCCGAGCCACCGGTCCTGCCGATCGAGAATACGTCGCCTCCTCTCGGGCTTATTCCAGCCCACGTCAGCAGGAACATCCCGTCAACGTGATTCCAGCCATTGTTGATCGTCGGCAATCCATAGAGCGGATTCGGGTCCAGAATGTTGCCGCCGGGACACTCGATAGTTGGACGCAGGTCCAATCCGCCGGGTGATCGCTCAATCTCTCCCGTTGCCACGTTGTAGCGGAAGAAGAAATCGATGCGGTGGAACGACGACGTGGTGAAATACAGATTGCCGTCGCTGCCCACGTCCATACCGGAAAGGAAGTGCATGTAATCATCGTTGTCCGGGTCGGCATAACCGTTGTAGGGTGTCGTGCACACGTCCACAGAGGCCAAACGCCCCCAGTTGAAATCGTTCGGCAAGTAGCTGCAGTCGCAGACGTTGTCCAATAAACCCTCTGATGGCTGATAGCCTTTGCCGTAACCGATCCAATCCCATGTTATTTGGGTATTCGTGCCGCCCGGGCCCTGAGCAGTCGCACACCCAAGCTCAGCGTATCCTGTGCCACCGCGCAGGTTCGGATCTCCCAACCACGAGGCGCTGTACACTTCGGTCACGTTTCCGTCAGTGCCGAATGCCAGCTTTACCGTCGGGTTCGCCGGGTCCGCATTGACATACAAATAAGCCTCGTACCACACACCGGTCTGCACCGGACCCAGGTCCAAAATGTCAACGGCCATATTGTTCCACTTGGTGAGCACGAAATGGGGCTCACCGTTGACGAGCTTTATCGAAAGCGCCGGAGTCGGCGAGCTGGCAGGAACGATGTTTGGAGACGTCAGAGAGTCCGTCTTCGCCGAAAGCTGCATCAAGTTCGCCTGCTCCGTCCCAGAAAGCGTCAGCTCTTCAATGCGGAACCTGGCACCGATCGTTTGCTCGCGGTCCGCAACATAGCGCCACCATTCGTTGTACTTCGTAGTGAGGTCTTTCTGGAGCACGCCCCAGTTGTCGTCACCAAGACTGACAATGGTGTTGGATTGTCCCTGGAAATCAGCTTGCCAGAGGCCACCTGTGGGCTTTACCTCGTATATAACGTCCACCGTACCGTCCGAATTGAAACGCAATATACGCTCTGGCAACCCCTCAGTCGAGTATTGACGAGCATTAAACTCACCGCTGTAGACCCACTGCCAAAGCTGCTTCCAGTTCTGGATGCCGTAGACCTTTCCGTCGCCCGCAGTCTTCAGCTCAGTAACGCCACCGGGAAGTCCTAAAGCATTCAAGTCGACGTTGATCACGGATCCGTTCGTCTTGAAGATCGTGATACCGCCGGACTTGCCTCGGTTGTTGCCGTTATTAGCTGTAACGTATATGTTGCCTGCGCCATCGACTGCTATACTGTTGAAAACCGGTCTCCAGCGGTCCATCATCAGAGCCGGGTCTGTTACGAAACCCGAGCTCCCAATCTTGCTCCACACGGCTCCGCAGGCACACGAAGCAGCGCAGCCGATCAGAGCTACAACCGCCAGTAATGCAAACCCACCCCTCATTTTGACATTCTCCTTTCGTCGGCGTCCGTCGACACCGTAAGTCACAGCCTCCAGCAGCCGCTGCCTCAACCAACTCTTTTTTACTCCCGGCCACTACGAAACTTGCTTGCTTCCGCTGGTTTCTTGGCAGGACTGCTGGTTATAGGTGTAATACCACAGGATGGTATCCGTGTCAATGGGATTGAAGGAAACTTTTTAGGAGTGGAGCCAAAATATGTAAGGAAAACTACGTACGGTTGACCGGCAGAGTGAACCAAAAGGTGCTTCCTTTACCCGGTTCGCTTTCGATTCCTATACGTCCGCCGTGTGCCTCAACTGCGAGCTTGCAAAAAGTCAGCCCTAGCCCCGTCGAGTATTTCTGGCGGTTCTGCCGAGATTCTACCTGACCGAACTTCTCAAATATCTTCTCATGATATTCTTTCGGTACGCCCGGACCGTTGTCGATTACGCACACCTTAACGCTGCCGTCCTGTCTTTCAGCCCTTAGTCGTATCTCGCCACCAGGCGATGGCGTGAATTTCAGCGCGTTCGAAAGCAGGTTCTGGATAACGCGCCCGATGAGGTGCCGGTCAGCGGTTACAAGTAACGGAGTCTCGGCAAAATCCAAGATTATGCTTCTGTCTTCTCTTAAAGGTTCCAGTTTTGCTGCGATCTCTTTTACCAACTCCGTAATATCGAATTCGGAGAGATCCAGCTGCATTTCCCCGTGCTCCATCTTGCTCACATCGAGAAGAGAGCTTATCATCTCCATCAAGTTTTGAGTCTCCCCCATCACGATCGAAAGGTACTCCCTACCTTCCTGGGAGAGTGACTTCGACTCAAACTCACGTAGCATCTCAAGATAACCGTATATGCTCGTCAGTGGTGTGCGCATGTCGTGCACTATCATATGGGTTAAGCTGTCGCGGAGGGACTCAAGTTCGCGCAGCTTCTTGTAACTCTCCTCTATTTGTCGGCTGTGAGCTTCCAATTCGAGGGCGTCTTCACGCAACTCAGCTGTAATCCTGGCAATGGAATCACCGGCTTCCTTGAGTCGGTCTATCATGTGGTTTTGAACGCGAGCAAGCTGGCCTATCTCGTCGTTGGTATTGAAGTTTAAATGCTGAGCTCGTAATTCGAACTGTTCGGACAAGTTCCCATCCGCAATGCTTGCAGCTACGCCTGCCAAAGCATCTATATCCGCCGCGACCATCTCCGTTTGCTTTTCTATAGCAGAAACCCTGGAGGTCACGCGCTTTGCAATCATTACAGAGGAAACAATAGTGAGCAGCCACAGGGCAGTAAGAATGACGAAGATCAGCTCAAGATATAGAAAGCCGCGCCGAGTGTAAAACTCAGCAGTGCGAGATGTCCGCCTGTCGAGTAGTGCGTAGAAGTCGTTTATAGGCTTCATCGCACGTGCGCGCAGTTTTTCGTAGGCCGCATCGTAAACCATCGAGATCGCCAACTCTCTATTCGGCTTACCCCGTTTGCGGAAATGCCCGGTGCCGTCGTCGTACCAGCCCAGCATCACATGCATTGCTGCGTTTTCCCTTTTTGCCAGAGCGTCCGACAATCGCTGCGCCTCGTTCAGCTTATGAAACTCGGCGTCGCTGAAACCCAGTCGGCTCATGCGCGCCTGCAGCGAGAGGGCTTCTCCCGGCCTGGTCTTAACCGGAATACCTGCGGCTATGAAATCCCAGTATATGCGGTTGTAGTGCTCTGGCCTGGGTTTTTTGCCCTTGCGAATCGCAAGAACCTCGTAGTACATGCGCTTGTATTTTGGGTCGCCGGTAACCACGTAACTGCGCACGAATCTGGTCATGTCGTCCGAGCTTTGGCGCAGTTCATCCGCCAGCAGGTACGATTCAAAACGTATTCTTTGGCTGTTGATGAGCTTGACTTCGTTAACGTAGAGCAATACGGCCAGCGTGCCTATCGCGATAAGCAGCACGAAGAACAAGCCGTAGACCAACTGAAAGAACCTGCGTATCGTCATACTCGACCCCGCAAAAATGAGACTTTCTCGGTCAGCTGTACCTATTGCATCGCATACTGACGACAGGGACAATCACGCACGGGAGTTTTTCTCAGCTACCGCGCTTTCGAAAAAGAAAAGTCCACACCATTATAGTCCCTAATAATGTGCGAATAAAGCGCGCGCAAGTCGAGCACTGATAGAGCTCCGACGGGCGGACGACTTTGCGAATACGTGTTAGTGCACGCCGGATCCTTACCCCGCCTAGTGCGGGCTTTGCCCCACGCAACTGCAACCGGCATGAGAGGTCGTAAACGGGGTTATCTTGCCCGCCTGCTCCGTGAGCAGCACAGAATCATCCACGAGCGACTGCGAAGCGAATGCAAGATCGGCAATGTCAGCACAGGATCACCCTGAGTAACACAGGATCATTCTGAGCAACACAGGATTATCCTGAGCAGCACAGGATCATCCCGAGCGGCACAGGATCTACCCTGAGCACCCCCATTGTATGATGAACATCCCCCATATCATCCCA
>JARYME010000137.1 GCA_029907315.1 Armatimonadota bacterium
CCGAGTACAGTGGACAGGCTGCTTTACAGAAGCCACACTTCATGCACGACGTAGCTAGCTCGTCAAGTTTATCAGTTAACTTCCTCGGCATCCTACAGCACAGTGTTATTCAATCAGATTTAGGTGATGGTGAGAGTTGGTAAAGGAGCTTTCGTTAGAGGAACTTGCCCGGGTTTAGGATATTGTTTGGGTCCAGAGACCGCTTGACCCGGCGCATGACCTCAAGTGTGTTTTCACCAACTTCCTTGCGCAGAAAAGGAGCTTTCGTGAATCCTATCCCATGTTCGCCGCTCACCGTGCCGCCGAGTTCGAGAGCGGCGTCGAAAAGCTCTGTAATGGCATTCTCAACGCGCGCCATCTCCTCTGCGTCTCGTTCGTCGGTCAGTAAAGTCGGATGTAGATTACCGTCACCGGCGTGCCCGAATGTGCCTATCAAGATAGAGTGTTTTCGAGCTATATCAGCGATGCGGTCTATCATTGTGCTTAATTCCGGAAGTGGTACGGTTACATCCTCAAGTATTGTCGTCGGACGCACTCGCGCCAACGCCGCAAGCGCCACGCGCCGTGCCTCCCATATTTTCTCGCGCTCTTGGTCGTCTTGGGCTTGGGTGATCTGCCGAGCTTGGGCTTGCAAAAGTATCTTTTGAGCAGCCTCAGTTTCGTCGGTGACTGCCGCTTCAGAGAAGCCATCGAACTCAACCAACAGCAAGGCTCCCGCTTCCTTCGGCAGACCTAAGCGAGCATAGTCCTCAACCACTTGTATCGTGCGTTGGTCGAGGATTTCCAGGGTGGACGGCGTAAGTCCCGCTGCCATAATCTCCGAGACCGCTCCTCCAGCCGCAGATGCGGTTTCAAAAACAGCCGTAAGCGCGCGTCTGAACTTGGGGTAGGGTACCAAGCGAACTGTTATCTCAGTAAGCACTGCTAGCGTCCCTTCAGAGCCGCACAGCAGAGATGCCAGATCATACCCGGCTACGCACTTTCGGGTTTTCGCACCACTCACAAATTCTTCTCCAGTAGGAGACACCGCTCGAACTTGCATCAAGTAGTTCTTCGTAACACCATACTTTATGGCGCGTAAGCCGCCGGCGTTCTCCGCCACGTTTCCGCCCAGAGTGGATACCTTTATGCTCCCAGGATCGGGCGGGTAGAGAAGTCCCTGCTTTTCGGCTTCGGCTGCGAGATGCGCCGTGATTACCCCAGGTTCGCAGACGGCGTGCAGATTGCCCGAGTCGATTTCGAGGATGCTGTTCATCCTCGAAAGGTCCAAAACAACCCCTCCGCCTGGCGCTACTGAACCGCCGCTTAGCCCCGTTCCGGATCCTCGTGGCACCACGGCTACAAGCTCCTCGTTGGCGAGATGCAGAATTTCGGAGATCTCGTCGGCAGTTCGTGGTCTGATCACAGCGTCTGGGGGAAATTCCAACATCTGGCTGTCGTAGGCGTAGGCCAGACGATCTTCGTCGCTTACAAGAACGTACTCGCTGCCAACTATCGAGATTAGCTTATCTATTACAATCGGGGACAATGCGCAGGGTCTCACAAACAACAGGATACGTCTATGCTCGTAATCAGTCAAATTACTTGATGATGAGGCAGCAGGGGTCGCCGCGCAAGAGAAGATGCTGGTATACTCTGCGGACGCCGCCGGCTATGTCCGGCGGTGGCGAACCGGCCCCAAGGATATGTCTATGTCGTCATTCGATTCGCGAGTGGCAGGCTGCGCTTCGGGTTCGTTGTTACCTGCGCTTTCGCTTGTCAGTAGAATCGAGCAGCTTCCCACTGGAAACGACTTCCGGTTGCACCTTGCCCAAACCGCCGCTTCTTTGTTCACGGGGCTCGCGAGGTTGTAGCTTTTATATTGGATCATATCCGCGATGTGAACTATGATGTCCACCAACGTAACGCCAGGCGACCAAAAATCACCTATACAAACGTAATCGCCAATGTTCGGATGCCATATAGGCGTGCGCATAGTGCACCTGGGTCCCTGTCTCGGGTAACCAATAGGCAGCACTATGTCCACCACGTGCCTCTGAGACACTACTGCCCGACGCGACGATTCATCCCAGACCAACCCTGGCAGCCGATAAGTGACTCGGTAATACCACGGCGGATCACCCTGGATCGGCTCCACCGATACATATCCGTTACCCGACAGTTCCGATACAATCTTTTCGTATTCCCGCCGCAACCGTCTTGTGCGAATTATCTCGCTCACGCTACCGTACCCACCTCACTTGGACTTCGCGAGACTTGCACAAATTCGTTTGACTTCGCGCTGCTCAGCCTCAGACAACCTGCGGAACAATTTGTCGTAAGTCTCTTCACGGCAGATAATCCCATAAGCGATCTCTCGAATGTGTTCGCCGCGCAACCAGCGAACGGCTCTCTCGTACCAAGCGTCCGAATTCAGACCGCTCTGAGCTGCTCTAATTGATCCTAGCGACCGCACAATCTCCTTCACACGATAGGCTCTCTCGATCCGCAGCCGCCGCGTTCCAGCTGCGCGTTTGTAGATTTCCAGCGCTTCCTTTACATAGTCCGGGGCTACTGCTGTGGTCTCAGGCCTGCGTTTGTCTGCAGTAAATGAGCTTTCGATTTCTTTCAGAAACGATGGCTCCTGCGTCTGGGGCAAGCGCCCTGCAAGGTGCGATGCCATCGCTAGCTGCAGGTTAATCCTATCCAGTTGTTCACCCTCAGATCCGCTAACTTTGCTGTCTGCCAACGCTGCGCTCACACGCCGGAATTCCAGCAGTGCTCGACTGTTCTCAGAGTTCCTCGCCAGCTCAAGCCTGAGCAGTCGTTCACCGTCTGTCAAATCGCCGATGGAAAGTATTTGAATGGCCGCGTTTAGGTAGGAGAAGTTACTCGACGCACGCGCCCCTCGTATGACGGCAAACCACAAACCGATCTGCGAAATCACCAGCAGTACCAGAAGCGCCCAAACCGCTGTCGGAATCCCGCCGACGCGCAGGTGGCTGCCTGCTTGTACCGGTCCTCTTGCCGTTGCTGCTGGGGTATCCAGCACCTGGCATAGTTCTTCTGCCCATTTGCGCACTTCATCTTCACTACTTCGTCCCCCGAATACATAGAACCCAGCAGCGCGCACCAACGATTCTCCAGACCATTCGAAAACTGCCCATTCGCCCAACTTGGGATCCACAACTAACGCCACATGATAGGGATCAGCAAAGTAGTGCTGATGAATGAACTCATCTTCCTTGGAAAGAAACACGCCAAGCTGAGGGTGACTGTGATACCAGCCGATGATCCGCTCACGGGAATCACGCTCGGCAAGCTGGGCGTAAATATGCTCCCACGCATCGTGTGTAAAGGTTAGCGACACGCCTGTGCTTTCCGCCATATCTGCTCGGATAATATCGTTGACCTGGATGTAGTATCGGTTTCCCGACCTGCAATACTCGCCCACCAGCACTCCGCCGACCTCGCGCTCTGGATCAGCGAACACGTGTTCTTTGATTGCTCTCAGAGCTAGCGTATTAATGAAAACTGGACACAGCTCATCCGTCGGCCGGCCGCACGGACACGTGCTTATTGCTTTGTCCTCCAAAGGGTTTTTTTTCTTAACGGCAGATGGCCGGGCCAATCTGCCTAATTCCAGCTGTATGTCTTCGTTCTTCTCGTGCTGCATTGTTTAGAAAAGCTATTCCGGATTTATGTCAACAGTCTGAGAAGCAGAAATATACCGCCTAACCCTATCCCAAACAGCGCGACTGCCGGTCCGAGGCAGTTTTCTGCGAATCGGGTATCCGCAATTGTGTAGCGGCAGCGCCAACAAATTACCTGATTCCGTCCCACTGGTCTGCCACACTTTATGCAGCGCAGGCTCAGTCTGGTGCTTTCACCAACAGTATCTTCGTGCGTGATGACGATCCGCTCCGCTGTAGACGGAGCTATACGCTCCGAAACCTGTCGGCTCCATATTGCCCATCCGTCGCAGCCATATACGGAGCACCGACCGTTGGATTTCCAGCACTCGGCGTGATGCAGTACACCGCACTTCGGGCAGCGTACCGCCTCCTCCTCTGATTCGATCGGGCTCAAACAGTATGGGCAGTTCGGGTTTTCTTTTGTAGACGTCACTTGTTAACTCGATCCACCACTTGTGGCAGCTGTTCTTGTGTATTCACGCCCTCCATAGGAACGGTCGCGACTATCAGCCAAGCCAAGAGAACTCCTAAGACGAGAAGCATCGCGAGTATGGGTCCGACGTTCTTGGCATCCTGGTGTTCCACAATGGACGCAGGCCTGCACGCGTCGCAGTAAAGCTCTCCAAGAGGCACTTGTTTTCCGCAATTTACACAAGGGTTTAGTACGCCTACCGGCCTTCTGCTTGCTGATTCGACTGCCTCTCGAGTGAGGACGAGCGTGTTTTTTACCCGCCGCTGCGTATCAGCTATGTCGATTCGTATAATTCGCCTTGTGGCGGGACATCCTTTTGCGCAGCAGCCGCGGTTTTCTTCCCAACACTCAGCATGATAGACCGCTTCGCACGCGTCGCATGACACCGTCGACTCATAATCAGCTATTTCACTCATACAATATGGACAGTTTCGGTGAACCATTTCGCGCTCAGAGGCTTCGGACGGTTCTCGGCACAGCAGACAGGTTTGTCTCAGACTGGCAAGATCAATTCGAGGTCCTTTGATATTTCAATCTGCACGCTACCGCTTCGCGACGTCGCCGGCAGGATCTCCATCATCCCAAACCCCAGATCCTTAAGCGGGATCTTTTCGTAGGGCGCGCCGCTGGTGTATTCCACGTCGACATCGGGTACTCGCACTGCGCCGCAGCTCGGACACTTTGCCTCTTCCGGACTTATGCTGCGGGCCAATCGATAGAACGGCTCGGCAGCGCCACACCGATTACAAACAAGAGCTTTTACCATTTCGCAGGGCAGCTGTATTGTAACGTCTGGTCCGATGTACTGCGATGCCACACTTGCAACATCTGCCAAAGTTGAAGATTGCCTGTCGAGCTGCGTTTCTATGATGTTGTCGAGAGGCTCGTGGCTGAGGCAGTCTTCGTTTCTTGTGTATTCTATGGTGAAGCAGTCGTACGAGGCGGCATCGAAGTAGAACGCCTTTCCTATCAAGGCTGGAACGAGCCCGTCTGATGGTCCTGCCAGGTGCTTACGCACGTGTAGGATCTTAATCGCCTCGTGCACCTGGATGCCCGCTATTATCGACGCCATAGTTGGGGTGGTAGGAGTACGATCCCGCCTGTAGGCTTCTGCTGCTAGGAAGCCACAAGACTCACGGATCGCCATCGCTTTTCTATCCTGCTCGCCCAGTGTGCATTCGTAACAGGGTCCGTCCGGCGGAACGAAGCTGCGTGCGATGCCGCGGGTGTCGTCTACTGCGCCGTCGACCCACGGCGTACCCACTTTCCAACACGCCCTGTTTACTGCAAGTCGTGCTTCCCGGTTGTCTAGTCCACCTATCACTACGTCCACTCGCCTGAAAAATCCACAGCCAATGTCGCGCGTGACATCAGCGTGTAGAGCAATGAATCGGCAGTCGGGATTCAGCGCCGCAGCTGCGCTGGCCGCTGCCTGTGCTTTGGATTTGCCTTCGTCTCTGGCTCTGAACAAAGGGCTCCTTGTTAGGTTCGACAGTTCTACGTAGTCGAAATCCACTATGATTATAGTACCTACGCCAAGCAGAGCGAGGTTCTTAATGATTTCGTTGCCCAGTGCACCCGCCCCGACCACCATAACGGAAGCAGAGCGCAGGATGTCTTGGTTCCACCAGGAGATCAGACGTAAACGCGAGTAGCGATCCTCTTCGATGTCGATTGGGATATTGGGCATCTCAGCAGACACGAAACGACTCGCCTGCAGTGATCTCGGGTATGAGTCGAAGAACATCACCGTCTTGAACGCTGCACTCTGCCAGCGTCAGATTGTCCGGCAGATGCCTGCCGGTTCCTTTGTGGAGAAGCTTGTATGAAATAGGTGCACCTACGGTGTTCACCACCGGCAGGTAAAGAACTTCGACCAGTTTGTCTATAATCTTACTGATAGGAACATCATCCGGCAGCGTTGCATCTTGCTCTTTGCTGCCAGTTGTGTCTATAATTGTGACGTTAACCTTACCCATTTGTTATCGTTTCCAGTTCTCTTGTTGTTTCGGACACTTCCTCGACGAACCCGGAAGAACTTCGGTCGAGCTAGCTGCTAACTCGCGAGTGCCTGTCCCTGCTGTATTATACCTCATTCAGGCAGGAAGTTCTTGGTGAGGTGCGAGGGAGTGTTTGCGTGTCAAGTCGTTTGATTGACAGCCGATAGTACAAGCGGTATTCTCCTTGCGCTGCAGGAGCGAGCTGAGCTGCAAGGTTTCATAAAAACACACGCATACGGGGATAAACGGGCAATGCTCAAAGGGGTAGCACATGCCAATGGGGGCGATTTTCCAGAAGACAGATACACAGCAATAGTTGCGCTCTCGCACCTTTCGGAGAGGCTGGCTTCAGTAGAATCGGGCAAAGCCTTTGCTGTCGCTGCCGAAACCGCAGCTATGCTGCTTCGGATGTCTACAGTGCTGATATTCACTAGGGGCGACGCGGGTGAATTAGAACTCCAGGGTGTCTGCGCTGAATCAGCCTCCGACGAACTGGTGGACGCAGCACGTGCAATTTCAGAGGAGTCTCTTGCTGCTGCCTCGCCACTCTTGATACCCAACACCGCAGCAGCATCTTCTAAGGCGGCCAAGGTGCTAGAACGAAGTGGCGCAGCGTCATTGATCTGCGTGCCGATGAGAGTCGGTGGAACGGCTTTGGGGGCAGTCGTCTGTCTTTCCGAACAAGTACGCACATTCTCGCCCAAAGACATCGAGCTCCTGCATGTGATAGCGTCTCATGCTGCTATTGCGGCTATTCGAATGATGACAAGCGCTCAGCGTCAGACTCTACCCAGCAGTGAGGATCTGCTGGCACTTGCGGATAGGAAGATTCGAGAACTTTCCCTTTTGAACCAGATAAGCGAGGCGATCAACTCTACTTTGGAGTTGGATGTTCTGCTGGATATTGCTTTAGAAGAGTGCATTACTGCTATAGACGCGGACGGCGGCTCGCTGATGCTAATAAATGAGGATACCGGTAGACTTGAGATTGCAACATCTCGAGGCCTGCCTAAGGATCTA
>JARYME010000138.1 GCA_029907315.1 Armatimonadota bacterium
ACCGCTAACAACATCCCGCTCGCGGCAGGAAGCAATACCATCACCGTAACCGCTACCGACGCAGCAGGAAACAAGGGAACTGCGCAGATTATCGTCACCTACTCGCCCAACCAAAACCAACCGCCAGACACAACCGCACCCACAGTCAACATAACACAGCCCACAACGCAGGGAACATATACCACCAATACGCCTACAGTCAACCTTGCAGGAACCGCCACGGATGACGTCGCAGTCGTCACCGTCACCTGGTCATCAAGCTCAGGAGCCTCAGGCAACTGCACAGGCACCGATAACTGGACCGCTAACAACATCCCGCTCGCGGCAGGAAACAATACCATCACCATAACCGCTACCGACGCAGCAGGAAACAAGGGAACTGCGCAGATTATTGTCACCTACGACCCCGAGGCGCCGATCTTAAAGATAACTAAGCCGACTCAGACGGCTCAATGCGCCAGGAACTGCGATTTCGTATACCTCGCAGGAACTGTGCATGATAATTCGGTCGTCGCTCAAATAGCCTGGGTCAACAACACCACCGGCCAATCGGGACTCTGTCAATCCGATGGGGATTCGTGGTGGACGCCGCAAATAGACCTCCTCTTGGGTGAAAATGAGATTACTGTCTACGCCCAGGACAATGCAGGGAACACGGCAAGCGCACAGATACGCGTCACCTTCATAGACGCTGTGCCGAGCAGCGGTTGGCAAGGCTTAGATATGGTCTCTCTACCGATAATTCCGGACGAAACGGATCCGAAAAAGGAAGCGGGTTTCGCGGAGAATTATTGGCTAACGTATGTCACCGAGGGCAACACGTATGCCGCTTATCCCGACAAGCTCACTTGGCTGGACCCCGCAGATGCGACACCGGGTCGGGGTTTCTGGGCATACTTCGACGCAGACAGACCGACTCCGTGCGGGACGATTCCGCCCCAGACTAAGCCTGCAGTCATCCAATTGAAGAAGGGCTGGAACCTGATAGGCACACCTTTCATCAACCCAGTGAAGTGGAGCCTTACTACGATTCTGGTCAGAACAGCTGACGGAGCCGTCAAGTCGCTACGCAACGCGGCAAATGTGGTGCCGGGATACGCGTGGGGATGGCAGCCGGACCCGCAGGACCCGCGCACAGGATCATATTATCTGGTGTATGACTCATCCGTGATGCCCGGCGTAGCTGATCAACTGCTTCCTTGGTGCGCATACTGGATAAAGGCAAACGCCGCCTGCGAACTCATCATTCCGCCGCCGTAGTCGCTAAAACCTGCAACCGAGGTAACGGGAACCAAGGCGGGCACTTCTGCCCGCTGTTGACTTCCCTCTGCACCGCTCCTACAATGTGGTAGTCCATATCCGGCGGACTCGGATGAGATCCTGCCGTTTCCGGAGGTGGCCGGTTGAGACTGCGGTTCTCTTCTTCTCCATTCGCCAAGGGCGAAAGGACTCGCTATCTTCTATGCGCGGCAGCTGTCGTGTTCGCAGCAGCCGGTGGCGCACCTGCTGCGAAGAACCCTTCCACGCAGTACGTCAACGTTGCCCCGCTTCCAGGCGCAGGCGCTGCACTGAACAACCGCGGGGAACCCGACGGCTGGGGCGCGATCCAGGCGAACATACCTGTAGCTTATACCCCGGGTGCCAATTACTGCAGTTTCGCTGCATTCAGGGGCAACCATATTGGTGAACACAGCAGCGCGCTCTCCAACGGCACCGGCTTGTTCGGTGCAGGCTTCGGTGCGTCTCCAAGGGTGTACTTCAGCGCAATGATGGTCAGTAGTCTTATTCTTCGCGAGAGCAAAGCCCTTAGCTTTCAGGTTCAAGTATGTGAGGAAGCCTCATCGCGACCCGCAATCGCGTTCGGTGTCCAGGATGTACTGAACAAGGAGGAGTCCACGGGAGAAGCAAGAGCGTTATACGCAGTCGCGACAAAGTCTTACCGGATAGGCGAAAGACCGCTCTATCTCACACTCGGCTATGGCTCGGGCCGGTTCCTGAATCGACCGTTCGTGGGTACTTCGATGCCTCTGAACGACCGATTTAACGTGTTCTTGGAATACGACGGGTTCCAACTCAGCGAGGCACTCGCCTGGCGGCCAGAGGGGCGGTTCGGTGCACTCACAATTCTCGCGGGCTACAATAACCGGTCTGGTCCTTTGGTCGGAGCCAACTGGACGCAGCGGCTCCCTACTGGCACCCAGCTCCTCATCGGCGCCGCGCTAATCGCGATGAGAGACCGCTAGCCCAATCCGTCGGCAAAGGCAACTAAAGCTTCGTAAGTATGTAAGCTGAGCTCAGAATCTCGGAGAGTACCTTTGTTACGGAACCAAGTCTCTCCCATCTCTTTGCTATGTCTATGAGTCCAGTTGTGGGCACAACGACCATATCCCCAGGCTCTACGGTTTTGACTTGGTCCTTCGGCAATGCATCGCCATTTGACCGCACGACTACCACGTTGTTCCTCGCCGCGTCCTGAGCAAACCCTCCGCACTTCTGAATACAGTAATCCACACTCTTGCCCGGCTCCACGGCGAATGAATGCGGGTGTAGTACCGCTCCAATGACGGTAACCACATTCGTCACGCGCGGCACGAAAATCTGGTCTCCGTGGCGCAGTTGGATGTTATCGGCACTCTCTGGATCACGCATTGCCCTGTTGAGATCTATGGAAATCCGGGTGCTATTCATAAGAGCTGCGATCTCCTGGCGGCCCTTGAAGCCTGGCAGTGTTTCCTGCTCAGGCTCCGACAGCTTCGGACCGAGGGCTGTCTGTCCTTTCTCTGCCTCGGCCTCGCTGATCAACGCAGCAGCGGCTTTCGGCTGCTCAACACCGACTCGCTCTGCCTGTGTTTCCACCGGGGCTTGTGTGCTTTCAGGACCCGTTGCTCCGAACAGCGTGATATCCTTTTGCAGTTTTTCCTCAGGGACAACCTCTGCCGGTTTGGCAAGCTTCTCAGTAGCCGCCTGGACTGCCTGTATGAACTGCCCCGGCAAGCCTATGCCCAGCTTCGCCAGGTGAGTGAGGAACTGTTTGTCCGCAAAGGCCCGCGATTTCTGAAGAATCAGGTCCGCATCCCTCTCCTGCTGCGAGTTTTCCAGGCTTTCCTTCTGGCGCAGGAACAGCAACCCCCGGGGGTCTGCATTCTGCGTCAAGCCACCGGCTCGCTTGATGACATCGAGCAGTCTCTCGTTTTTACTTGTAAGCACATAAGGACCGGGTTTTGCAACCTCGCCCATCACAAAAACCACCTCAGGCGCCCTTAGAGATGGATTAACCGCAGGCACAGTTACCACGTCGCGATCTTGCAAGATAACGTCCTGAGGGCCCTGGGGTTTCAGATCTCGAAGAGAAACAGTCAGTATGTCACTTCGGCCGCCGGGCTTGGTGCGGCCTATTTCCGCAGTGTCTCCCGCCTCCGGAAGCAGACCGCCAGCTGCCAATATGAGGTCGCTCACCCGCATGTTGTTGGAACGGATGTATACGCCTGGTCTTTGAACGGCACCTTCGATGCGCACAGTCCTGTCTGACCACTTGACATCCGCATAAGCGTAAACCGTTATCTCGTCGCGGTCCTGAAGCATTACGTTCGCCACCGGATCGCCGGCCATAGCCTGCGCCAAATCGACACGGACAAGCTCGGAAGAACCATCCGGTGCGTGCCTAATAATATCCGCCCTTTCCATGTAAGCTTCCGGCAGCAAGCCACCCGCAGCCGCAATCGCATCAGCAACGCGCATCTTCTCCGTCCGCCTATAGACTCCGGGCTTCGCGACTGCCCCCTGCACGGTGACCAAGCGCGGCCTGAATGCAACTTGATCCGGTTCATAGATGAACACGCGATCCAGCTTGCGCAGTTCAATGTTGTGGCTCGGATCGTTCGCAAGTGCCCGCTCCAGGTTTACGGTTATGATCTCTGTACCTTTAAGGGGATCGGTTCTGAGGATATCTGCGCGGCCCGGGAAGACCTCTTTGTTCGGGTCCAGGCCCTGAGCCAGCTTAATAAGGTCCGCGACACGCATGCCCTTGCTGTACCCGTACATCCCCGGAGCACATACGGGACCATCGATCGTGACTTGGTTCGTTCTATCGGGCCTGACAGACTTGACTGTAACCACGTCCCCCGGCTTCAGCTGGAAGTCAGGTCGCCCCTGTTTGCCGACTGGTTGATCGAAAAGTACCCTATACTCCCCGTTCTCAACCCGCTCCACCTGCACATTCTGCACATAACCAGAGGGCTTCACGCCTCCAGCCATCTCAAGCGCGTCGCTCAGACTCAACGGAAAATCCGGTTCATACCGAGCTGGCCTGACCACTTCGCCCTCCACAATGATGGTCGGACCGACAGGCGGAACGAAGACAAGGTCGCCATCGCGCACGGGAACATCCTGCTGTTTGTCGCCTTTCAGGAAGAATCTGTATAGGTCGACCACGCGGCGCTGGCCATCATCGCGCACGACTGTTATCTTCCGCAGCGTGCCGGATTTCGTCGGCCCGCCAGCAGCCTGAAGTGCGGTGATCACGGAAGGCATACCAGTCAGAACATACGTCCCGGGTTTCGCAACGTCTCCTGCCACTTGGACGAGCACCGCAGCCATCGACTCCAGTGCGACTTCGACTCTGAGCTGTTTGAACCTATCGCCGATTCTTGCGACTATGGTGCGCCTCAATTCGTCGCACGTTCTACCGGCGGCTCGCACTGTCCCGGCGCCAGGAATGTGTATATTGCCCGACGGGTTTACGACAGGGTGATATTCCGCTTCGTGGCCGAGCCGACTTGTAACCGTCACCCTAAGCTTATCTCCGATCTTTATGCGATATCCCGCTGGAGCAACATGTTGTTCACCAGTGGACACCACTGGCGCGTTTGAGAAGTAGTCTAGGCCGAAAACCGACCAGGTCCCACCCCAGCGACGCTTTGCTATCTCCAGACTGACCTCCAGCTCGTAGATGCGATCACTCAAATTTGCTCGTTGCGCTTCCGCAAGAGGAGAGAGACCTGCCAGAGAAATCGCACTCAGTTCTTGCCTAGCGGCGCTGATTTCCTGCTCGAGCCGTTCTACATCCCAGCGCGGCGGAGACTCCAGCTGTTTTCGTAAATCGCGCATCCGCTGCTCCAGCTGTTCAACGGTCTGCGCGATGTTGAGCAGCTGCGACTGTGTGCGGCTTTCTGCCTCGCGCACACGCTCAGCCTCCGTGCTTTCCATCACAGCGCCCACTCTTTCTTCGCCGCTAGGCTGAGATGTTTGTACCTGAGAGGTTTGTGTGCCGGTGCCTGCTTGTGGACTGCTCAGCGCGCCCTGCCCGCCCTTCAGAACTGCAGGGTATAACCGGCGTATCTCGATACGGTTAGCAGTGTTGTCAGTTTGGCACTGTACTAACGCCGAGGCTGTCAGTAGTACTATCAAGCACGAGACCACCAGTATGCCACGCGAATCTCGTACCATCATTATTGAGCCCTCCCGCGAGTATCCGTCGATGCCAAGAGGCTTGCCCCAACCGCTGCAGCAATCAGTCCGATAAGTCCGCCGAGCGCTGTGTTGAGTACGGTTCGCGGTGCAACCTTTTGCTTGTCCGGCCTAGCTCTATCGATCACCTGATAATCTCCACCCTCGCCCTGCTGTGTAATGCGCTCCAGCTGATACTGCTGAGTAAGCACGCCGTACGTCTGGTTGAGAAGTTCAACTCTCCGTTTAAGCCTCCCGTATTCGGTCGCGACCTCCGGTAGCAGTGAAAGTTTCTTTTGAAGTTCGGCCTTGCGTTTGACGATCAGTTCCCGGCTTGCCTCGAGAGCTTTCTTTCTCACCTCGTCTTCCACCAACGATTCCAGGTCACCGGCATTCTGCAGTCGACTCGAGATTTCCCTAAGTTCCACATCCGCTGCCAGCAAGCGGCCGTCTAGTTCCGACAATTCTTGGATGATGGCTTTGCTTTGATCCTCGATTGCGGCGATGTCGTTGGCTTCCAGGAAACGTTTCATTTGCTCCTCAGCCTCACGGAGGTCACGCGCCGTGTCCTTGAGCTTCTGAGAAATGAACACGACCTTGCGCTTGGAAGCCGTTTGCACCAGCCCACCCAACAGATCCAGCATAGTGTTTGCGATCTGTGATGCGAGGTAGGGATTTGTCCACCTGACCACTATGCTTACCGATCCGTCGCGGTTCTCCTTGATATTGACTGCTTTGCGCAGTCGCCTAAGGGCACGATTCAAATCCAGGCGCTCTCCGTTAGTAAACTGCGGATTTTGCAGAAGTTGGAGACTCTTCAAGGTTCGAATTAACAGCGTGTCGCTTTTCAGCAGAGCCGTGTAGTATCCTGCAGGCGTCGAGCGGCTATTGATCGGTATTGGAAGTTGGCTCAGCAGGGAAGTAATACCTTGAGACTGCTGAGGAAATATCGTAGCCCGAGATTCGTATAATCGTGGAAGAAGCAGGGAAATAACCAGACCGCAAACCGCGCCGACAACGGTGCACAAGACAATCAGCCGCCACCTCGCGAGAATGGGCGCAAGCAACTGCCCCGGGTCCAAAACTTCTGATGCACAGGCTTCCCGATCTTCCAACAGCGAAATTACCCTCTACTCCAGTCGCCATAGTATGGATGCAACAAGATTCTACTTGTCGCCCGACGGGCTGTCAAGCTTGAACGCAGGAGACTGTGGAAACTAAATATGTAATACTACCGTTGGGAGAAATAAAGGTGCCGAGGCGATGCCCCGGCACCTTTGACCGGGTCTAACGCAAACCCTACGGCGATATAGCTATCTGCATATTGAGTGCCTTCTGCTGAGGCGTGGTCGGATTGGGATAGTAGTAGTTATACCACTGCTGTGTGTTTGAGTCGAACATAGAAGCCGCTGTTTGATACTTCGGCGGGTCAGTAGCAAAAGAACCTATGTCGAACAACTTCACATGACCGTCCGCAAACAAGATGTGCGACCCGTTCGCGTGCAGCATATACTCGCCCTTCGCAAAACCCGCAGGATACAAAGAATCACGAGCTATCAAAAACGGATCTATCGGACGAGCACTAGAGTTCGCTGTGCAGTCGTTCGCAGGACGCAACGTCGCCATTGTCAGCCT
>JARYME010000139.1 GCA_029907315.1 Armatimonadota bacterium
GCTACTTCCAAAGCCGTGCCGTCCGTGTATGCACGGACAAGGTAGTTGTTGAAGTTCCACTGCTGAGCCCCGTCCCAGCCGGGAGGTCCGGTGAGTCCATCGAATAGCACCGCCGCTTCAGGTACCGCGACGAACGCTCTGAGATATCTGTACTTGGGATCAGCTACCCACGGCGAGCCACCCGTGCCCGCAGTGCTGGCATTCGCTCTGTAGACGTCTTTAAGTGCGAAGTTCGGCTGCCTGACGCCCTTGCGATCCGCTATCGAGTCCACATAGCACGCCAGAACTCTGCCTTGGCTGTATTTGCAGTAGTCTGCGATGCACTGCGCTGTGTAGCTGGTCATGTTTCGATGTGGACCGAGAATCAGAAGCGAGTAGCCCGCGATGTCGTCGTTCTCGATATTTGGATGCGCCGGATCGGCATCGTATATCGTCGTGTACGACACGCCTCTCGCAGTCAGGAATTCGTCGTAAAGCTGCCAGAGCGCATCGTATGTCGGGTTGTTTACCGTGTCCGCCGCATTGAGCTCGCTATAGTTCAGCGCAACACCCAGGCTTCGAGGAGCGGGCGCCGTAGAAGCAACCACCGACACCGGACCCACCTCGTTGGACGGCGCACTCTCACCACTGCCGTTGAAGCTGGTCACGTAGTAATAGAAGGTTCCCGGCGTCTGACCTTGAGCCGAATCCTTCCACTTCCAGTAGTCGTCGGTGGTAGCGTAGTAAGTCTCGGCTCCCGGAGCGGTCCCTCGGTAGATCTTGTAGCCCGTCGGAGCATCAAGGACCGTTTGAGGAGGAGTCCAAGTCAGACGTATTTGTCCGTAGATATCGTTCGATGCGGACAGGTTCGTCGGCGGA
Source organism: Armatimonadota bacterium (assembly GCA_029907315.1). GTDB lineage: Bacteria > Armatimonadota > UBA5829 > UBA5829 > UBA5829 > CALJES01. Next base: position 859 of record JARYME010000139.1, read on the forward strand.
GGCGGCGGTCCCTGCAGATGGAACTTATAGGCTTGAGCAACCGTGCCCGGATAACGCACTGCAAGATACGTATTCCCGATATCGTCCACCGCGAGCCACACGGTGTTGTTGCCGCCGGGCCCCGACAGCGCAATGCTCGTCCAAGTACCGGCAGGCGGAGTGCCCGCCATTCCCGAGGTATTGCCGTATCCGTCGATATAGTTACCGTTCATATCGCAGCGGATACAGCAGGTATTGTTGTAACCGGATATGTACAGGACCTCCGGATAAGCCGGATCTGACGGGTTGTTCACATATGCGATCCCGCGCGGCGACCAGGCAGTGGCAAGGAACGCGGGTTTAGTAAATGTCCAACTGGTGTCTTCCGTGAAATCAGGTTTCACCTTCTTTACAAACGGAGCCGCACTCGTCACATTCGCCCAGTAACTGTTGCCAGCTGCGTCCACCGTGACAAACCACGGCTGCGCAAGCCCCAAGTGACCCAAACTGGCGATCCTGGACCAGCTTGTTCCGTCGAACTCGAACACCTCGCAGTTACGCGCCGTCGACGACTCATACTCGGCAACGTACACCCGTGTTCCGGCTTGTCCGTAGTTGCCCTTTACGAAGATGCTGCGCGGCTTATAGGTCAGCAGCGACGAATCAATCGCCACCGACAGATATCCACCTCCGGGAGGTCCCACGCAGATCTGCTTGGCACCGTAGTCGACAACCCAAACCGTGTCGTCCGGACCAACAAACGCGCTCATCAAAAGACAGCCGGCGGGTTTGACTTGGTAGCTGAGCGTCTGACCGGTATCGACGTAGTTGATCGCATCTGCCCCTCCGGATTCAGGTCTCCATATCGACACCGACGCGAGGCTGCTGCTAACACCGTAGAAATACCCGTAGTACGGACTCCCGGAATTCTTGTTGACAGCGATGCCTCGGTTGTCCGCCGCCCCTGCGTAAGGGATCGGACACACAGCAGAATACGAGCCCGCAAGGCACGACACTGCTGCTGCACACAGGAGGATAATAGGAACAAATGTTACAAGCTTTTTCATCTCTCCTTCTCCTTTCACTCTGCGATTGATCGTGCGTCGAAAGCGCGCCTACTGGGGCATATAGGCGCTGCGGTCTTTCTCCGTGTAGTACTTTACATGGCCGTCCAAGAACAAGATGTTCCAGCCGTCGTAGTGCATCAACTGGTAAACCAGATCCGTCCGGCTCTTGTTTTGCACAGGGTCCCACACCGTGCGCCGCTGGTCCCAAGCCACTGGGATGCGGTGCGGAGGCGTGTATACCCACGACCGCTGTTGACCGTTCTTGTCCGGCATCCAGTAGACTGTGAAGTCAGGCCGGTCCATAGGCTGCCCAGCCAGAGAATCCGGATCTGGGCATTCCAGCTGGCTTCCTGGGTTGGGGTTGAAGAGGTTGTAGTAGAACACGCGGTTCCAAGAAGCGGGGAACGACGGATCGTACATCTTGTAGGGGTTTGCGGGGCACCGCCAAACTGCGAAGTTGTTGCTGGTGTATTTCTTAAGAACCTGCCCTATCCATCTCTCTTCCGGAGGCGGCGCGGAAGCTTGAGTCCACGAGCCCGTATAATACCACGCGTTCGCGTAGGGCAGGCGTCCCGACCAGTCGTCGGCGTACATTGTCAAAGACCTGTGAATTTGCTGAAGGTTGGATTTGCATCCGCTTCGCCAGGCTCCGTCACGCGCTCTGGCGAAAATGGGGAACAGAATCGCTGCCAAAATCGCTATTATAGCGATAACCACCAGCAGCTCGATAAGCGTGAAGCCCTTCCTGCGAGTACCTAAGCGTTTCACAAACAGCCACCCCCCTCTGCACTGACGCCGGCTCCGCCGGCTGGGTACTCCCTCACTCTGAATTATGGCACCAACCCTGCACCCTGTCAAGGGGTTAACTCTATTTTGCGCGAAAAATTATTTCGTCTTTTCGAAATGTCGCCGACTGCACCAATCAAGACTCGCAGTTCCACGCTCAGCGGCTGGGCGCCGTGAACTACTGATGTCAGCTTGACGGCACCAGGTGAACAGTAAGGTCAGACTTCGTGATACCCCATCTCCGCCCATATCTTCTTCGCAAACTCGAATGCCTCAGGCGGCGGAATGATTTCACCTTTTATTGACGGCCAAGGCTGACCCGGCCTTCGGTCCTCAGGAAACGGCGAGAAGTCATCGTTTTCATACCGCTTGCGCGTGTTCTCGTCGCGAAAATCGGGTATCTCATACGGCCGACCGTCGTCCAAACAAGACCGCCACGCCTGAAACGCAATAAGAGTCATATCAAGCGCGCGGTAAACGTTCATCCACGGCTGCTCGCCGGTGCGTATTGCCTCAGCAAAGTGATACATAACAAAAAAGTCCCCGCCTCCATGTCCAGCTTTCCTGGCTAAATCGGCGTGAATAGGAAACTCAGGCAGATAGATCTTCTCCCTCACATCACCCGGGCGCATGTCCCAGGGCTCATGCACAATGCGCAACATAGACTGGTTACCGTGCCTGAGGTTTTCCATCGCACCCCGAGTTCCGTGGAATCGGTACCACACACTGTGACCGCGCAGGAACAATCCCATAAGTCGGGCTATCGAGCCGTTGTCCATTCGGCAGAGTATGATGGCGGCAGGATCCCCACGTCTGAGGTGTAATCTTTCTTCATCCTTTTCGGAAGGTGGAATAGACAGGGCGTTGACAGACACCGGTCTCGTGTCGGTTACATACATAATTGGTGACATAGCGTGGGTCGGATAATAGGTCGGAGGAATGTGATTGCGCCAGTGGTTGACACCCGGCGCAAGGCGACAGTAAGTTGCTGAGTCGATGGGGTGATTATATTCTCCCTCAGCATATTGAATCTCGCCGATCTCCCCTTGTTGGTAGAGCCGGCGCATCTCTTGCGCATACGCCGAGTAAGCATAGTTCTCCGCGAACATGTATATCTTGCCGTGCTTTTCGAACGCGCGAGCCAGCGCCACGCCCTCCGCCGGTGTCTTGCAGGCGATACACTCACTCATCACGTGCTTGCCTGCTTCAAAAGCTTTTATGGCGAATGGAGCATGCTCATGGTAGTAGTTTGCCAGAACCACTGCGTCCAGATCGTGCTCCAGAAATTTGTCGTAATCGGTATAGGTCGCAACCCCAAACTGCTTTCCTACCTCCGCCAGCTTGTCCTCTCGGACATCGCACAGCGCGACAAGCTGCATTCCCACCGCGTCAGCCAACCTGGCAAACGTCAATCCTCGGCCTATTCCAACTACGCCCAACCGGATCTTCTTTTCAGACACTTCAACTTCCCCCTTGCCGTCATATGCTCTGCGTTAGCACAACTCTTAGTTTCATTAACGCGAGGCACCCAACCCAAATATGAAAGGCTCCCGCGAGTGTGCTTCCGCGGGAGCCTCAATCGCACCTGCTAGAGCTTCCAGCCCTTTCTATACGGCGGATTGATGTAGTAGTCTGCTTCGGGGCAGTTGATAGCCCGCATATTCTCGGCATCCCAGTAGATAGGCTTGCCGGTCAGAATGGCAAGATTGCCCAGCAGGATGGTTTCTGTGAGCGCCGCGGCGTAGTCGAAATTGGACATAGCCGGTTCGCCACCTTTGCACGCGCGAATCCATTCCTCATGATGACCCGGCGAGCGAGGCAGCGTTGGCTCCGGCTTCTTGTAGTCCGCGAAATCCTCCGCAGGCAGAAGTTCGTATCGGCTGCAGTAATCGTCGCCGGCAAACAACCGTCCCTTCTCACCCAGCAGCACGACCCCACTACCGGGCAATTCTCTGCCGTAGAGTATCTCAGCCGGTGGCTTCAGTCCGCCATCGTACCACTTCAGCCGCAGAGTGCGCAGACCGTTGCGCTCCGGGAAGTAGTAGGTGACTATGGACTGCTTCGGATAGGTCTCCTTCGTCTTGCCAAACGCCTCGGCCTCGATGCAGGTCGGGTTCCTCAGATCCAACGCCATAAAGGGCATATTCAGTGTGTGGCAGCCCATGTCGCCCAAGGCACCCGTGCCGAAATCTATCCAACCTCTCCATTTGAAGGGCTCATAGCAGGGATGATACGGCCGCGCCGGGGCGGGACCAAGCCACAGGTCCCAATGCAGATAGGGCGGAACCGGCGGCGTCTCTGTGGGCCTATCGATGCCCTGCGGCCAAATCGGCCGGTTGGACCAGACCGCGATCTCATAAACTTGTCCTATCGCACCAGCGCGTATTACCTCGACGGCTTCGCGCAGGCCGCTGCTCGCCGTGCCTTGATTCCCCATCTGGGTTGCCACCTTGTACTTGCGCGCCGTATCGCGCATCACACGTGCTTCGTAGATCGAATGCGTGAGTGGCTTCTCACAATAGCAGTGCTTGCCCATTTTCATCGCCATAACCGACGCCACCGCGTGCGTGTGGTCCGGTGTGCTCACCACAACAGCGTCGATTTCGCGATCCATCCTATCGAGCATTCTACGAAAATCGGCAAAAGTCTTGGCATTCGGAAAGTCCTTCAGCGCGGCTGCAGTGGCGTTGTCGTTGGTGTCGCACAGCGCCACTATGTTCTCGCTTTTCACGGCATCGAGGTTTGCCCTGCCTCGCCCTCCGCATCCGATGATGGCTATATTCAACTTTTCGTTAGCCGGATAGCCGAATGCCGCTCGGCTATCGCGCAGGAACAAGAAACTGAAGCTGCCTACCGCTGCGCCTTTGAGCAGTTCCCGACGAGAGATTTTTCTCGACATCGCTGTCCCTCCACCTCTTATGGTCAAGTCTGCGGGGTCCGAACAAGCATTTCCCTGATGCCAATTCGGCAGAAGGAACAGCTTATCCTCTAGGAGATTAAAACCGAAGAGCACACATACGGAAGCTTACATGAAAGGGCAAACGACTTGTGTAATGGCCGTGTTTAGTAAATACCCGCCAGGAACTCGCCCCCGGTATTCCACTTCACGTGGCCGTCGAGGTAAAGCACATTGCCGCCCGCTCGTGGATCGCGCCAATCTTTGCGCAGGTGAGTCGCGCTGAAGCTGTGCCACGGCTGGGCATCTCGCGCAGCGCCGATCTTGCTGATCTGCCTGAAAGCCGTAATAGGCTTGCCGCTAAGCAGGTCGGTTCCCTTGACACCGTCGGGGGATACGTTGCCGGTGTAAGGATTCTCCGTACCCAGCCTCCATTGATAGCTGGAACCATACTTCGGATACACGCACATATCATACTGCGGGCTCGTCTTAACGAACTTGCCTGCGTTGTCCAGCGGCGGCTGAATGGAATCTTTCGGACAGCGGAACACCTTGTAAACGTCGTAGCTTGTAGTCGGATCGAGCGGCTTGCCCGTTATATAGGGCACCAAAAGGAAGTGAATCTGGTGAGTGGGGCACGCCGGGTCGTTTTTCCTTGACTCGTCCATCTGAATCGGCTGCCCGGGATACTCAAAGGAGTAATAGAAGTTGATGGGCAGCGAAGGCGGCATTACATCGTTGTACTGATTCAAATACATCGACAGCGCACCGTAGATCTGCCGCAAATTGGAAGCGCACGCGCTGATTCGCCCCTGCTCCCTGGCGCGTCCGAGCACCGGGAACAACACGGCCGCCAGGATGGCTATAATTGCTATCACCACCAGCAGCTCAATCAGTGTGAAACCTCGTCGTCGCGCTCCCATAGCTTATCTCCGATGCGGCATCCTGACCAACACCCATCGCTGTTATTCTACCCCAAGAATCACCCACCAGCAACACTTTGTCAAGATTATTATCGGCCGCTAAAGCAAAACCTCTAGCCAAGAAGCCCTAATGACGCGCTCGCCGTCTGCAGTCTCCAGGGTTCCGACCAGCCACACCCTGTCCCCCTCAACCGCAGGCACATCGGTGACGACCCTGATCCCCGACGGCTTCTCCGCATCCTGCACATACATAAACCCATCGTAAACTGCGCTGACCACCGATCCGCACATACCAACCACAGCGCCGTCCGCTTTGCGCTTGACCTCAGCAGCACTCTGCCCCGCCAGAACGACTATACTCCGCGTGCGGTCCTTACGCCCGATTTGGTCCACCGCTTCGACAACGAAAGACCCAGCCGACTCAGCACTCACCAACCCGTCGGAATCCACTCGAGCCACACACCCGGAAGCGGCAGGGCTGCCGTCGGGAAGTTTC
>JARYME010000013.1 GCA_029907315.1 Armatimonadota bacterium
CTTTGCGTTTCCCCACCTCACCAAGAATATCAACGGCTTTATCAAGTTCGAGTGTCAGTCGATTACCTTTTTTGATCTTTTCGGGGCTCGGTTCGGCCGGCACGAAATCCGCAGGGGCAGCAGCGCAGATTAAAACGTCGGCGTTACCAACGACTTTGTCAACCGCCTCATACATCTCGCCAGCCGTTCGAACCTTAACCACTTCTACGCCTGCAGGAACTTCCAAATCGGTAGGCCCGCTTATCAATACGACCTTTGCACCACGCCGAGCAGCGCATTCGGCTATCGCGTATCCCATTTTACCGGAGGAACGATTGCTTATAAACCTGACAGGATCAATGGGCTCCTGTGTGGGACCTGCCGTCACAACCACGGTCAGTCCTGCGTAGTCCCTGGTAACGCCTAACAGTATTTCTTCTACTGTTCGAATGATCTTATCGGGATCAGCAAGCCTGCCGCGGCCCTCTGCTCCACAAGCCAGACGACCCTCTTCAGGTTCAACGATCGTGCACCCACGCTGCCTAAGACGATCTATATTGGTCACTACAATGGGATTGCTGTACATGTTGGCATTCATGGCCGGTGCTATGACTATAGGGCAGCGAACCGCCAACGCCATCGTAGTCAGCATATCGTCGGCAATCCCATTTGCGAGTTTGCCAATAACGTTGGCCGTAGCAGGTGCTATTAAAAGTAAGTCTGCTCTTTCAGAAAGCGAAACGTGCTTTATCTCGGCGTCCACGGGCTCATCAAAAAGCCCCTTTATCACCGGATTCCGGGTAATGCCCCAGAAAGTCGCCGGACCGACAAACATTGAGCCGTGCTCTGTCAAGACGACGTGCACGTCCGCTCCGCGCTGCGTCAAAGCGCTGGCTATGTACGCCGCCTTGTACGCAGCTATGCCGCCTGTGACACCAAGGATTATCCTTTTGCCGTGCAGGCCACTGCCTTCCTTATTTGTAGACTCTGCTGTGTTCTGCAACTACGATTGCCCTCAGTTTCTCAGCTGCACTCGTAACTGAGTCGTTCTCGATAAGGTAATCATATTCACCAATGAGTTCAAGTTCTCTCTGGGCATTAACCAAACGTCGCTGTATATCGGCCGCCGAATCTGTATTACGCGAGCGCAGTCTGCGCTCCAGCTCCGCCATCGAGGGAGGCACAACAAATACCATCACCGCGTCCGGCACAGAGCGCTTCACCGCAATGCCTCCCTGAACATCGATTTTGAGTACTATATCGCGCCCCTCCGACATCGCCTGTTCCACCGGCTCCCGCGGCGTACCATAGAGATAACCGTGAACTTCAGCGTGTTCCAGGAACCGACCTTCTTCTACGCGCCTCTGGAACTCCTCCAGCGAGAGAAAATGATAATCCACGCCGTCGCGCTCTGTTGCGCGCGGCGGCCTAGTGGTAGCAGTTACACAGCGCTGCACCTCGGGACAGACCTTTTGGAACTCTGCCAACACAGCATCCTTGCCCACACCTGAGGGGCCAGACAAAACAACAAGCAACCCGCCGCGCCGAATAAACTTATGCCAGATGTGCATGCGCTTCCTCACGCGAAACAGATTGCTTGTCGAAATCGTCTGAATTCACAGCTCTTGCGCGTAAACGCAAATCCACCATTGGCATGTCGAAATGAAGCCGGATAGCGCGGTGTCTCGAAGCATCAGTGCAGAATTGCGACTGGTGCCCTAAATCCGACAGAGTATATCACGCGCAACTGCACCTGTCAATGAAAAGCTGACCCCGGCGCTTACTTGACATAGGAAGTGCTCTGCGGTTTAATAGCGTCGTTCCAGGGAGGCAAGGTCTTGGCAGAAGACGGTTCCACCTACAAAGATGCAGGTGTAGATATTGAAGCCGGCGAGGAAGCCGTTCGCCGGTTGAAGGAGTTTGTGCAATCCACTTACACGGCGGACGTGCTCACAGATGTAGGCTCGTTCGGCGGGATGCTCAGGCTCAATACAGCCGATATGACGGAGCCTGTGCTTGTTTCCTCGATTGACGGCGTAGGCACGAAAGTAAAAATAGCTGCTATGGCTAACCGGTTCGACACCATAGGTGTCGACCTGGTAAATCACTGTGTTAACGACATACTTGTACAGGGCGCAAAGCCTCTTTTCTTCTTGGATTACTACGCAACGAGCAAACTCATACCCGAACAGGCAGCCGAAGTTGTAAAAGGTGCTGCCGAAGCGTGCAGAGAGGCGGGCTGTGCTTTGCTGGGAGGCGAAATCGCTGAGATGCCTGGAGTCTACCTGGATGGCGAATTCGATCTCGCCGGCTGTATAGTTGGGATCGTCGACCGGAGCAGAATAGTTGACGGGTCCAAGGTTCAGCACGGAGACGTCGTCATAGGATTAGCCTCTTCTGGACTGCACACAAACGGCTACTCGCTGGTTCGAAAGATCTTGTTTGAAGATCACGACTATAAGCTTGATCAATATGTGCCCGAACTTGGAGCTGTTCTTGGCGAGGTGCTCCTGGTTCCCCACAAGTCATATCTAAAGCCTGTGAGTGCCGTTCTGGACAACTTCGATGTTCACGCGATGGCACATCTTACAGGCGGCGGTTTCTACGGAAACATCCCACGCGTTTTGCCTTCGGACTGCCAAGTGACCGTAGAGAGACGACACTGGACAGTACCTCCGATATTCCAGTTCATTCAAGAAAAAGGCAACATAGACCCGGTGGAAATGCACCGAACGTTCAATATGGGAATAGGAATGATTTTGATTGTGCCTAAGGAACACGCTTTGGCAATCGCAGATCTGCTGCAGTCGCAGGGCGAAATAGCGTGGATTATAGGTGAAGTCCATAAGGGTGCGCGCGAGGTTACGGTCATATGAACCGCAAACCGATACGAATTGCTGTGCTGGTTTCTGGACAGGGCAGAGGAACCAATATGCAGGCAATCATAGACGCGTGTCGCTCCGGCAGGATCAACGGAGAGGTCGTGCTGGTTATCGGTGTGCGTGACGACGCGCCAGCAATGGAGCGAGCACGTGCCGCCGGCGTGAAAACACTTGCCATTTCACCCAAGAGCTTTGAGTCCGATGACGCCTATAACGAAGCGCTATTGGACGCTTTGCAGAAGCACGAGATAGATCTAGTTTGTTTGGCAGGGTATATGCGCCCGTTGGGAACGAATGTTGTCGATGCATATCGCGGCAGGATTATGAATGTCCACCCCGCTTTAATCCCTGCTTTCTGCGGCAAGGGCATGTACGGACACCACGTACATGAAGCAGTAATCGCCAGAGGAGTAAAGTACACTGGGGTCACCGTACACTTCGTGGACGAGGAGTACGACCATGGCCCGATAATTTTACAGACTGTCGTGCCTGTAGAAGACGACGATACACCCGAGACGCTTGCGGCCCGTGTACTGCAGCACGAACACGAAACCTATACGAAAGCGATCGCACTGTTTGCAGAAGGACGGCTTCGAATAGAAGGACAAAGAGTTCGTATCCTGCCGGAGAACAGCTCTTAAACCTTTCACGGTAATCATTCTCATGGGTTCGCTTGCAGAGAAACAAGGTGTACACGCTCCTCATCATAAACCCTCGAGCAGGACCCGCCCAATCTGAACGCAAGCGAAAGGAACTCCTGGAACTTGTCTCCAACACGCCTGATATTCTGCCACGGTTCACAGATCACCCTGGCCAAGCAGAACAACTAGCAGCCTGGGCGTGCGATCAGGGCTTTGAGAGAATCATCGCAGCGGGTGGAGACGGTACGATAAATGAAGTGATAAATGGTATCGGCAGTAAGAAGATCCCTGTCGGCATTATCCCGCTGGGGACCGGCAACGTACTGGCTCACGAACTCCGCATACCGATAAATCACGTTGCGCGGGCGCTCGAAATAATCGAGCACGGTAGGATTAAAGAAATCGATGTGGGTTATGCAGGAAGCCGTCGATTCCTACTGATGGCGGGGCTTGGCTTTGACGCAGCCGTCGTAGATGATGTCTTGCCCAAAATGAAGGACCTGTTGGGCAAAACTGCATACGTGCCGGCGGTTGTAAGGAAACTCTTCACATATACTCCCAGCCGTTTTCGCATCGCTGCTGCCGGATGTGAGGAGGTCTACGAAACGATAGCGTACGCGGTTGTGATCGCAAACTGTGGAACATACGCGGGCAGCCTCAGGATTTCCGACGAAGCCGTTATGGACGACGGACTGCTGGACGTCATCATATTCGAAGCTAGTATGGGAGGCACAGCTCAATTCGTTGGTGCTTTGCTCAAGACACTGCTGCAAATCAAGACGGGGAAGCAATCAGTAACGCACTTCAAGTGTACGAGGGTTCGAATAGATTCCGACCCTCCGGTAAAAATGCAGCTTGACGGCACCGTGAGCGGCTGGAGCGGAATGGAAATAACCGTAGAGCCTCGGGGAGTGCGACTTATAGTACCTTGATGCCAACTCGAACCAAGATCGCACTAGGTGTTTATTGTATAGGTGCGAATTCTCTTGACACTGCGCGGGATTCCATCCTGGACAGCCGGCTTGTATTTCATCCGCGACGCAGCAGTAACGATCGCGCTGTCAAGAGCTTTATACCCGGAAGACTTCACAATGCAGATATCGGTTACGTCGCCTTCCGCAGTAATGGTGTATTGAATTTCTACTCGAAGCGTCAAACCCTCAGGTATAGAACTCGGAACGCTGACGCGCGAGTCTTGCACAAGCTGCGGCTCAGCCCGATCTGCCAATCGCGATGTGTGAGGCGGTTGGCACTTGTCGCATATTCTGCCGGGCTGACGTCCCTCTGGAAAACTGCGCGTTTCGATCGTCTTGCAGTATGGACCCGGCAAAAGTCCTGACTCCGAGCACACCCTTACCGATACAAAAGCCGGTTTGGGAGGTTCAGGATCACGAGGCGGCGGTTGGCTAGCCGCGCGATTGGGTTCTTCGCTGCGCACCGGCTCAGGCGTTCCCACTCCCGGATTATGCCCTGAACCCTTACCGCTTCCATCTGCCGGATCAGGGACCCACCCTACTGGGGTCTTACCACCTCCCCAATTTCCCGGTAGATCTCCCGACGAGCTGGTAGATCCCATATCGAGTTTTCCGCCTGCGCTATCGGACCCAGACAATGCTTGACGAGGCCGTTGGGTCTGAACACGTGTCGCAGCGACAGTTTCGGATCTAACAGCTTCTCCCTGAGGCACAGATTCATCGACCGAACGAGCAGCAAAATTGCGGATTGGCGTGGGACTTGGAAGCGACACTTTTGGCGCCTCAGTGGGCTTCGGAGCAACCTTAGCCGGCAGGTCTATTAGATCCACATTTATAAACTTCGGACCGTGGGACGGCTGACGCGGGGTCGAAAGTGCTCGTACAGAAATGTGTCCAATTACGGCGATTGCAAGCAAATGAACCGCTGCAGAGATTCCAAATGCCTTATGTACGCCCTTCTCTCCCATGTCTTTATGACACCTGATTACCGAGGCAATCAGCTATACACCGAATGCAGGCCAGTTACATCGACGAAGCCACACTCGGCCTTCGCTCAGTAGCAATGGTTAGATAGCGAGCACCAGCGCGCTTCGCCTCGTCTGCAAGCTGGATACCCTTGTCCCACTGCTGAAACTTGTCGCAGTTTATGACGACCACCGCTTTCGGATTGTCGCGCAATCGATCCTTCAACACGGCAAACAGTTGGTCGAAGCGGACAGGCTGCTTATCCACGTAGTACTGCCCTGATCTCGTCAGCGTAAGCACTATTTTGACCAGAGGACGCTGCGTAGATGTGGACGCTTTGGGCAGGTTCACAGGCATTCCCTTCGCCGTCGTCATAGCCAGCGACGCCATCATGAAAAACACCAACAAGAAGAAGATGGTGTCGATCATAGGGACGATTTCAATGCGCGCCTTCTTAGGCTGATAAGCGCTTATCCTCATGGCTGACCCTCTCACGAATATCAGCAAGTACGTTGATCATCGCAGTTCCACGGGCTTCAATTTCAGCAACTATGTGCTTTATGCGTTCTTGAAGGTAATTGTATCCGACAAGGGTAAATATCGCGATTGCGAGGCCGGTAGCAGTAGCAATTAAAGCCTCGGCGACACCGCCCGTGATCGCCGTAGGCGTGCTTATGCCCTCCTTGCTGGCGATGACGTGAAACGCTGAGATCATGCCTGTCACTGTGCCGAACAAGCCGAGCAAAGGCGCAATGGTTATGATTGTGTCAAGCGCACCGAGCCACCTGGTAAGCTGACGAACTTCTATGGTGCCCTGCTCTTCCATCGCTCTCTCGGCTCCCTTTTCGCCCAAATGCTTTGTCTGAATGCCGGCGATAAGGACTCGTGCCACAGGCGAATCATAAGCCGAAAGGATCTGCACAGCTCGGTTGGTGTCACCCTCATACAAAGCGTCTTCAGCACTGCGGACGGGTTCCGAGACGTCGACCTGGGCACGGCGAATAGCCATGAAACGCTCGATCAAGACGGCTACAGAAACGAACGAGCACACCAGTAGAGGAATCATCGCGTAGCCGCCTTTGCAGAGCAGGCGATAGGCATTGACAAACCAATCCATTAAACAACCTCCGTTTCTCGGAAAACCTCCACGTGTTCCAAAACGCACGCAATGAATGAACAAGGCGTACGAAAATTCGGGGGTTCTCCGCCCCTGTCTTTCCGACCGGAATAATTACCGACGTTTACTATATCGTTGTGCCACCAATTTGTTTTTCGGCACAATAACATTTCTTCACGAGTCTACCGGACCTCATACTCTATGGGATCCTTCAGACCGGCTTTCTCGAATGCATCCAATCTAAGCCTGCAAGAATCACACCTTCCGCAAGCTCTCCTGCCACCCAGGTAGCAGCTCCATGTCAGACTATAGTCCACACCCAACTGCACTCCTAGGCAAACTATCTGGGCCTTGCTCATGTTGATAAGCGGCGCTCGAATCCTGAACGGAGCACCCTCAACGGCTGACTTTGTTCCAGTGTTAGCCATTCGTTCGAAAGCTTCGATAAACGCAAGCCTGCAGTCGGGATAACCGCTGTAGTCGACCTGACTGACACCTATGAAGATGTCCGTGGACCCAATCGTTTCGGCGTACGCAAGGGCTAGGGAGAGAAAGACAATATTCCGCGCAGGCACATATGTCGCGGGTATCTGCAAACCTATCTCAGCATGCGGCCGGTCGAGAGGAACCTGAGACTGACCTGTAAGAGCACTTCGAGTAATCAACCGCATATCAAGTGGGAAGATAATATGATCTGCGAAACCCAAGCTGCGAGCGATAGCAGCTGAGCTCTCTATTTCGCGCCTATGCCTTTGGCCGTAGTCGAATGTCAGGCCGTAGGTGATGTAACCTTCCGACTTGGCTACCGCTGCAGCAGTCGCGCTATCCAACCCTCCCGACAAAAGCACGACTGCCTTCTTGGAATCACTTTCTTGCAATTCTTAGGTACCCCTACTGATCCATGGTGCAGCTTAACGTCGGACTCGGCAGATTCAGTTTATCCCGGGGCAAACGGTGTGTCAATGTTAGTTGGATATTCTTGTGCATAATTCCTCCCAAGTCAACAAAAAATCTCGCCTGAGGTGTTTGCAGTAGAGGACTCATGCGTACACCACTGTAAGTTCGACCGCTCAGCGTGATATAATGTCAGCCGGCTTTATTGTTTGATCCATAGTAACCCATAGTAACCAAATGACGAGTGATGAGAGGGAAGTAATGCCTGGTTATACGATGCACGTTGTGTCACATACGCACTGGGACCGTGAATGGTATCTTCCGTTCCAACGATTCAGAATACGATTAGTTGACCTTATGGATCACCTACTCGAGATTTTCGAGAGGGATCCCGAGTATCGCTATTTCAACTTAGACGGTCAGACAATAATTCTAGAGGATTACCTGGAAATCAGACCCGAAAAACGCGTCGAAATTGAGAAACTCGTCCGCGAGGGCAAGCTCCTCATCGGCCCCTGGTATGTGCTCAATGACGAATTCCTTGTCAGTGGAGAAGCTACCGTTCGCAGTCTCTTGTTGGGCCACAGAACCGGTTCCGAATTCGGACCAGTGATGAAGGTGGGCTATTTGCCGGACCAATTCGGCAACATTTCTCAAATGCCTCAAATACTGCAGGGTTTCGGCATCGACAACGCGATTTTCGGCCGTGGCCTTCAGATCGTCGGCGACCGCAAGATGGAGTTCTGGTGGGAGTCACCTGACGGCTCCAAGGTCCTGGCGTCACTTATGGCCTTTTGGTACAACAACGCGCAGCGCTTCCCGGAAGATCCGCAAGAGTGCAAGCAGTACGTCTTGGGGATCAAAGAGTCAATGAGTCGTGTCTCTCACGTTGATCAACTGTTGCTTATGAACGGTGTTGACCATCTGGAACCGCAACCCAATCTTTCCGCAATACTCAAACGCGCAAATCAGCTCTTGGACAACGACACTCTCGTGCACTCAACGCTACCCAATTACGTGGACGCACTGAAGAGGTCGATTCGTGCTAAGAACGTGAAACTTGAAACAATTTCCGGCGAGCTCCGCGAGGATCGTGGAGGCAATGTGCTTGCGGGAACGCTGTCAAGCCGAATGTACATTAAACAGGCGAATGAAAGATGCCAAACTGCACTTGAGAAATACGCTGAACCGGCGGCAAGCATAGCCTATATGCTCGGTGGCGATTACCCTTCAGGGTTGCTCAGGTACGCCTGGAAGCTTCTGCTGAAGAATCATCCTCACGACTCCATATGCGGGTGCAGTATTGATCAAGTTCATAGAGAAATGTTGCCCAGATTTGACCAAGTGGAGCAGATCGCCGACGAGATTACGCAGCGAGCACTCGCTACAATCGCGGATCAAGTAAATACCGAGACGGATTCGTTGGTAGTGTTCAACATGCTAAACTGGCCGCGCACTGATAAGGTTCAAGCGGTCATAGACTTTGAGGTAGGACCTCGCACACGCGGCACACCAACCGTTGATGAAAAGCTCTTGTTTGAATCGATCAGACTCCGCGACGACAATGGCAATGCTGTTCCGATTTCCGTAATCGATTCCGGTATCGTCGCGAAACAGGTGCTAGATCCTCACGAACTCCCACACGTGGTAATGGTCAAGCGATTCGTCGTGGAGTTTGTTGCCGAGAACGTGCCTGCTATGGGTTACCGGACGTATTCGATCGAAAAGTCCGATGAAGAGCTTCGGCCAGTACACCGCAACGATCCGGTAACTGACGCTGCCTCTATAGACAACGAGTTCTTCACGGTCGACATCGTTTCGGGAACGCTGAACCTCAGATTAAAGAGCGCAGACGGCACTGCGTTTCCCGGTCTGAACGTTTTTGAGGACGGCGGAGACTCGGGCGACGAGTATCTTTACGTAAAGCCCTGCAATGATGTAGTTGTGAGAAGCGACTCTCGCCACAGTAACTGTAAGGCGAATTTAGTCCGCAACGATGAGGTTTCAACCACGGTGGAGCTAAAGACCCAGCTCGAGATTCCTGCCGGATTCGATGCTTCGTCGAACGGCAGAACTGAAGAAACCGTCGAATGCGAGATCATCTCTCACGCGACGGTGACGCGCGGTATACCAAGAATCGACATACGAACAGTTGTTGAGAACAAAGCAAAGGACCATAGATTGCGTGCACTTTTCCCAACGCGTTTAAACACCAAGTATTCTTGGGCTGAAGGGCAATTCGACGTGATCAGACGGCCGATTGAACTCCCCGAAGACTGGCACAATGCGTCGACGTTTCATCCCATGCAAAGGTGGGTCGATGTTACCGATAGGCAACGCGGACTATGCGTGGCAACTAAGGGACTGCCGGAATATGAACTTTACAACGACCCCGACCGCACACTTGCAGTGACACTCCTAAGGTGTGTAGGCAGACTCAGCGGTGGCCCAACCGCACCCGGGGCAGAAGAGACCCCGGAAGCGCAGTGCATTGGAACACACACATTCGAGTATTCAATCATCCCGCACGAGGGGAATTGGGAAGTGGCGCACGTCTGGAAGCAAGCTCACGCCTTCTGCATTCCGTTAATAGCCGTCCAAACGGAAGCACATTCGGGCAATCTGGCGACCAGCGGGAGCTTTTTGAGCACTACGCACGACGAGCTCATAGTTTCGGCCGTAAAGAAAGCCGAAGATTCGGAAATGCTTGTGGTAAGACTCTACAACACAACGGACCGTGAGCTGCAACATGTTGGTGTAGAGGTCTATAACGCCGAGTCTGCCACGCTCTTGAATCTTAATGAGGAGCCTATCGAAGCTCTTCAGGTCGCTTCGGGCCGAATTGAGCTGTCGCGGGTTGGACCTAAGAGGATCATTACTCTCGGCATTACCGTCTCTCGAAAGTAGGAAGTAAAGAATCGCTGGTCACAGCGGGCTGTCCCTACTGCTCGGAGAATTCACAGGAACCAATAACACTCTCAATCGCCTCTCGGCTGATAGCGCCCAGCCGCAGAATACGCGCAGGCTGAACGGTGATATCAAGAACGGTTGAGGGCACGCTTATTTGACAGCGTCCAGCATCCAAAACGATAGCCACATGCTGCTTCAGCGGTTCAGCAGCCTGTTCAGCAGTAACCGCGGGCGGCTGTCCTGAAAGGTTGGCGCTTGTCGCGACAATCGGCCGAGCCACATTTCTCAGCAAAGTAAGCGCAACCGGGTGATTAGGAATTCTCACACCTATCTTGTCTGTTCCGCCGGTTACCAATCGGGATATGCGTTTGTTTTTGAACAAGACCAAGGTCAGTGGACCAGGCCAGAAACGCGCAGCCAAAGCAAACGCTGCTTCCGGGATCTGACGTGCTACCTCAGACAGTTCAGAAACATCGGGAATCTGGACAGGTAGGGGATTCCTTTCTTCTCGACCCTTGGCATCGAAGACTTTCTGAACAGCGGTCTCACAAAGCGCGTCTGCAGCAAGGCCGTATACCGTCTCCGTAGGAAATATGACGAGATCGCCTCGTCGAATAGCATCTGCAGCAACGTTTATCGATTCCTTGTCTGGCTTTTCCGGATTAACCCGCAAAATCAACATTTGCTACCAACTACGACGCGCTCAATGCCCGAAAGGTCTTTACGCTTTTCTACCTTAGTATAACCTGAGCGCTCAATAATCTGAACCACTGAGTCGGCTTGACCACTTCCAACTTCGACAGCAAGAAACCCTCCGGGCTTTATTACTCTGAACGCAGCCGGAACGAGCTCTTTGTATACATCTAACCCATCGACGCCGCCGTCGAGAGCCTGCCTAGGTTCGTAGACAGCAACTTCTGGTTGAAGCAGGGGGATGTCCCCAGTGGGCACATACGGAGGATTCGAAACCACTGCATCCAATGAATCTCCGCCAAACGACTCGAAAAGATTGCTCGAAACTACGAAAACACGATCCTGCAACCCGTGTCTATGAACATTCCGCTCAGCGGTTTTCACAGCAAGAGGACACACGTCGACTGCATAAACAGTGGATTTCGGCAGCGCTAAAGCCAACGCAACGGCGACAGCCCCAGTTCCGGTTCCAACGTCGGCGATTACACACTGTTTACCACGCAAGCGCGCCACGCACTCGTCCACCAGCAACTCAGTCTCCGGTCGGGGAACAAACACCCCGGCACATACCTCAATTTCCAATCCGTAGAACTCTTTGGTGCCGACGATGTAAGCCAGAGGTTCACGTGCAACACGCCGAGCCAAAAGTTCCTCAAAACGCTGCTCTTCCGGTTCAGAAACCTGTCGCTCTGGATGGGCCATTATCTCTAGCCTGGAACACGCCAGAACATACGCAAGTATGAGTTGGGCATCAAGAAGCGGCGTTTGTATTCCGGCTGAAGTGAGCCTTTGAGCCCCAGATGCACACAACTGAGCAACAGTAGTCGGTTGTCTGTGTGGGATCTGCACTTCCGCGCTGCTCTACTGTGTAGACGCCTGGAGTTTTTCCGCTTGGTCTGCTGCGATGAGTCTATCAAGCATATCGTCGATATCGCCGTCGAGGAACGCCGACAGGTTGTATATGGTGTAGTCGATACGGTGGTCGGTTACCCGATTTTGGGGAAAGTTGTAAGTGCGCACCTTTTCGCTTCGGTCTCCGGACCGAACCATAGACCGCCTCATCGCATCCATTTCTTCTTGGCGGCTTCTTCGTTCGCGTTCGTACAGTTGTGCTCGAAGTATAGCCAAGGCTCTTTCTTTGTTTTGCAGCTGGCTGCGTTCGTCTTGACACGAGACTACAATCCCGGTCGGTTTGTGGGTGATTCTTATGGCAGTCTCGTTCTTCTGGACGTGCTGACCTCCTGCGCTGCCCGCCCGGAACGTATCGATCTCTATGTCCTCCGGATCAATGTGTACTTCGATCTCATCCGCCTCAGGAAGGACACTCACCGTTGCAGCCGATGTATGAATTCGACCGCTCGATTCCGTAACTGGCACTCTCTGCACTCGATGCACGCCGCCTTCGTACTTTAGCCTTGAATAGGCGCCTTTGCCTTTTATCTCCAGAATAGCTTCTTTGTACCCGCCGATACCTGTCTCGACCGAACTCATGAGCTCAGCTTTCCAACCCTTGCGCTCGGCGTATCGCGTGTACATTCTGAGCAGATCACCTGCGAACAAAGCCGCTTCCTCGCCTCCAGTTCCGGCACGGATTTCCACGATTACATCCCGCTCGTCGTTCGGATCCTTGGGCAGGAGCATTATCTTGAGTTCATTTTCGAGCACCGGAATCTTTGCCTTGAGCTCATCCAGCTCGATTCGCGCCAGCTCGCGGAGCTCGTCGTCGAGTTTTTCCTTTAGCAGCTCCTCAGTGTCTGCTATCTGGTTCTGCACGTGCTTATATTCGCGCCACTTGGCAACCAGATCTGAAAGATCTGCGTGTGCTTTGGCAACGCGTTGGTACTCCTCAGGATCCTTGATTATTTCCGGATCCGCGAGTTTTTGCTCAAGCTCTACGTATCTTTCTTCGACTTCGGCCAGTTTCTCAAACATTTGAATCACACTGTAGTTTGTTCACCCTTAGCTTCGGCTTCTGCATCCAGAACGCATTGCAGCGACTTGATTGCCACTTCGACCATTTCCGGTTCAGGCTCTCGAGTAGTAATCTTCTGCATCACCAGTCCCGGAAAAACAAGGAGTCCACTCAACCAGCAGTTCTTGTGCTTGCCGGCAAACCTGATGACTTCATAGGCTATCCCTGCAACAACAGGCAAAAGCAAAAGTTTGTACACGAACCGCAAAAGGATACTTTTCCAGCTAATGAACATGAAAACTACAATGCTGGTAAGCAGTACCACAAGTATGAAGCTCGTTCCACACCGCACGTGCACCTTGCTGTAGCGTTGGACATTCTCGATTGTCAACTCTTCATTTGCCTCGTAGGCGTTGATCGTCTTGTGCTCTGCACCGTGGTACTGAAAAACCCTGCGAATGTCTTTTAGCAACGAAATTGCTGCCACGTAGATAACAAAGATAGCAATCTTTACAAGACCTTCCGACACAGCAGCTTGCCAACCGACCAAGCCGTAAGATGCTTTCAAAGGCTTCACTATCACAATCGGCACTAACATAAACAGTGCCAGGCCCACAACCAGCCCCAACACCATTGTCGCCCCGACAGCAATATCACTCACCTTACTGGGTTCGGGACGGTCGTCGGAGCTTGCCGATTCAGCACGTAGGTTTTGAGCGTCTGCCGCGGATGCATCCTGCATTGCTATTTCAGCTGAATACCTAAGCGCCCTGATACCCAACACCAAAGCATCTATCAGTGCTAATGTACCCCGCAGGAAGGGTTTGTCCAGCCACTTGAACCGCCCTAGAGTCGAGTCTATACTTTCGCAGGTCGTTACAATCTCGCCCGACGCCCTGCGAACCGCCACGGCGAAATCCTTCGGACCCCGCATCATGACACCTTCGATTACTGCTTGGCCGCCATAATGATAGGTCCGAGTGGGATCAGACGATTTCGGTGTGGACTGGAGTTTATCAGCCATGTGTGCAAAAGTAACGGAAGCGCCGCGGCCTTGATAGTCCGCCGGGAACGCTTCCGTTCTCTGTACAGATTAGGCCGAGCTATTGCTCGTCCTTATTTTTCATGCCGTACTTAGCCATAAACTTCTCCACGCGTCCTTCCGTATCCACTATCTTTTGCTTACCAGTGAAGAACGGATGACACGCGGAGCAGATCTCAGTACGGATTTCCTCTATTGTCGATCTTGTCTCAAACGTATTTCCACAAGCACAGGTCACTATGCACCTGACGTACTTTGGATGTATTCCTGTCTTCATTGCGCTACCTTGTCCTATGTTGTGCTGGTCTTATTGGCCACTTGAGATTATACCACACGTTGGGTTACCCAAACAAGGCGCGAAGTCACCTACAGTTGCCCTGAAGCGAATGAAGTGGTATATTCAAAACGCCAGTATAGTCTTGGCAGTAGGACACCAGCTCGTGGCTAAGCAAGAGCGAACAGACGTAGTTACCCAAGAGGACCCACTGAGCGAGCCGGTCTTCCGTCAAGCAGCCGATTGCGCGCCTGACGGTCTGGCTATTGTCGACCAGCAAGGATCGATTCTCTACGCGAACCACGCCCTCGAAAACCTGTGCAGCTGCACCCGAGAAGCTCTGCAAAATTGCTCTTTGCCCGAACTGTTTGCACAGCCTGAGCTGTTGAAGTCGGCACTGTGCAATGCGCTTGAGGAGGGTAAGTGGCACGGAGAGGCAACCGGACTAAGAAAAGACAACTCTGCATTTCCGGCGGGCGTATCAATTACGCGGCTTACTCAATCGTGCGATCGAGAAAACGTGCTCCTGGTCGTGATCAGAGACTTGACCGACGAGAAGGCTTGGCAGTCACGCCTGGAACTCCGTACCAAGCAGCTCAGCGCTCTACTGGAAGCAAGCAGAGAGATTAACTCCGTCTTGGCTACACAAGATGTAATGCGCTTGCTGGTCCAGCACGCAATGGACCTGACCTCCGCAAGCGGCGGGTGCGCTGGACTGCTGGTTGATGACATTATGGTATTTCGCGAGTGCAACATAGAAGGACAGGTAATCCCGATAGATTACGCTTTCCCAAGAGGCTGCGGTGTAGCCGGCTGGGTTATAGAACATAGGCAGCCTTACATCACCAATGATGTAGAACACGACCCGCTGGTCGAGCCAAAAATGTATCGCGAGATGGGGTTTTCGAAGTTGATCAACGTCCCCATTATAGCTAGTGACGGCCGGATCTTGGGATGTTTTGAGCTGCATAACCGAGCCCACGAACGATCCTTTACTGAGGAAGATGCCGAAGTTCTCGTAGGTCTGGCCAACCAAGCGGCCGTGGCTCTGACCAACGCCGCTCTGGCTGAAAGCCTTCGCGAGTCAGCAGAAACGATTAAGAGAAACGAAGAAACACTGAGACTCCTAGTAGAGGGAACACCCGACTTTTTCTTCTATATACACGACGCCAATGGCGTTTTCACTTATGTGTCGCCCTCAGTGGAATTAATCACGGGATATACCCCGGCAGAATGGATGACGCACTACACCAAGTATTTGACCGACAACCCAATCAACGAGAAAGTAGTGTACTATACTGAGCGCACCCTGAAAACCGGCACGGGAGTGGGTTCGTACCCAGTAGAGATTTACCACAAGAATGGCTCACGCATTATGCTTGAAGTCTATGAGCAGCCGATTATCGAAAACGGCAAGGTGGTTGGTGTCCGAGGCGTTGCCCGAGATGTAACAGAGCTCTGCAGGGCTGAAATCGCTGAACGGGCTGCTCGCCAAGAAGCCGAAAACCGAATAAGAAGTTTCTACAAAGAGACGATATTTGCAGTAACCGATGGCAAGCTCGAGATAATGGAGCGTGAGGAAATCGAGCGCATGTGCATCGGTCCCGACCTGCCTGAAATGGAAATCCGCGACGCGCGAGATGTCGCAAAAGCGCGCAAAATGGTGAAGGAAGCCGCACAAGCCGCTGGGATGGAATCGGGCCAGATCGATGCTCTAATATTGTGTGTAGGCGAAGCGGCCACGAACGCTTACAAGCACGGAGGCGGCGGCAAGCTAACAATGTGCCACAAAGGAGACTCTATCAGAGTCAAGATAAGCGACTCCGGGCCGGGTATGGACTCGCTTGCGCTGCCGAAGATTGCATTTATGAAAGGCTTCTCGACAGTCAAGTCTTTGGGAATGGGCTACGCCAACATCCTTGCCTGCGCAGATAAGGTATATCTCTCGACAGGCCCGGAAGGAACGACGGTGGTCATAGAGGTTTTCAAGCAACCGAAGCCTCTTGAAATGCAGTTGGCTAGTCTTCCGGATTTATGGTGATCGAACATGGCCAATGAGTCGGTTTTCAAACGGTATCACCGCAACCCAATAATAACCGCGGAGCACCTGCCAAGAGCCAACAGCATTCACAACAGCGCGATCGTACGTTTCCAGGACGGCTATGCGGGAGTTTTCAGAGTCGACGAAGTGGACATGCGCTATCGCTTGCATGTTGGGTTCAGCAATGATGGAATAAACTGGAACATTGATCCTGAACCGATCCGAATGAAAACCAACAATCCCGAAATCACGCTGAGTGATTGGAGCTATGACCCCCGGATAACCGAAATCGATGGTATTTACTATCTCACGTGGTGTAATTCAAAACCGCAGGGGCCGGCAATCGGTCTGGCGTTCACCAAAGACTTCCAGACATTTGAACAGATGGAGGATCCGTTCCAGCCACCGAACCGAAACGCGGTATTGTTTCCAAGAAAGATCAACGGAAAATACGCAATGCTCCACAGACCCAGCGACCGTGGGCATACGCCGTTCGGTGATATCTACTATTCAGAAAGCCCCGACTTAATTCATTGGGGGCACCACCGCCACGTATTCGGTCCGCATCCCGGATGGCAAGGGACAAAAGTTGGCGCAGGTCCGCCACCCATAGAAACCAGCGAGGGTTGGTTGCTCATATATCACGGAGTATGGGGCTCGTGCAACGGCTTCATCTATTATGCGGGAGCGGCACTCCTTGATTTGGATGTACCTTGGCGGGTTCTATACCGGACTCGGGACTACCTCCTGGCACCAACATTCCCCTACGAGCGAGTGGGCGACGTGCCCAACGTGGTCTTCCCAAGTGCGGCAGTTACCTACCCCGAAACAGGGATCATCCGATTGTATTATGGCTGCGCCGACACGTGCATTTCAATGGCGGAAGCAAAGTTGGACGAGGTTATTCAATTCGTCAAAGAACACTCAATCTAGCGCGCCAACTGGATCGTGTTTCCACTGTTTGAAACGCTTCTAACGTATGCTCGATACTGCTCATACCAAGCGCGCGCTAGCTCGCCAAGTGCCGGCCGACAGAACTCGCGATAGCCCCAAGTGACTATTTCCTCAGAATACTCAGCGGCAAGGTTAAGTTTCTCCTTGAGGCGCTCTATCGGAACCGGACGCCACGCAAGTCCTTTCGCCTGGGAATGATGGACTCGCCCATATCGCCTCAAAAAATCCTCTTTGCTCGGACAATCGTACTCAGCTGTTTCCACATTGCCCCAGAGCCGCACTCCGTTTGCTTTGCACGCCTCGTACATTGCTTCGAAGAACGGCCGGCGCATTTCGTTGGTCACATACGCAAAGTGCTCGCCACTGTCCTGAAGCATGACAATGTCGAATCCGCTAATCCGAAGAAGCCGAGACCAGTAACGTTGGTAATCCTCCGGCTCCACGTAGGCGAAATCTCCAAAAACCTTATCCTTATCCAAAATAAAAAACGGCGATACGGTCACAGGTTTATCAGCAGCTTTCTTGCATATCTGCACAAGCGCTGGATAGAGCTTCTCTATGTAAGTTTGACCGATCCCCTCAAAGACGTAGATTTCGTGCGGAATGTACCACCCGAAGAAGGCCGGATGGTCCGCAAAGCGCTCAGCAAGCCGCGCCACGTTGGATGAACAGAGCTCCAGCTCGCTAGCCAAGTCAAGGCGCGTATACCAAGACGGTGATGCTCCCGTATCGAGAATAACTCTAACCTTACGTCTCGCACACAGGTCCATGAGCGACTCAAGGATGGCCGCGTCTTCATCGGAGACCAGAGCCGAAGGCGCATTGCAGAGCCAAAGCAAGTTAAATCGCAACCGGGACTGTTGGTCCAGTTCATCTCTCCATCCAGAAACGCCCCAAGTCTTAGACTCATAGCGATCGTACCACCAAAGCGGACCTGAAATAAGAGGTCTGCACCGCTTTTTGCGACTCTCAGACCGCAGAGGCAGACGTTTACCACACGCCTGATCGCCTGCCCACGAACTGTGATGCAAAGCACCGAAACTGGTGATACAAGCTGTCAGAAAAGCTCTCCTGGAAATCCTCACCATACAACCACCTTGCTAATATGATTCGAAAACCGTATTGAGTTCTCAGCTCGGCAGGATTCTACTGCTCGCTGCGTTAAAGAGTCAAAGGGATGTAAGATGAGACAGCTGAACAGACGAGAATTCCTCAAGGTGGGTCTTTCCGCAGGTGTTGCACTCCTCTCTTCAGGCTTTCCTTCTTGGTCCGCTGAGAAAGAGCACACGAGAAAGCTCAACGTGCTTTTTATCGCAGTGGATGACTTAAGGCCTCAGGCAGGCTGCTATGGTCACCCGATAATGAAGACGCCTAATATCGACGCCTTGGCAGCAACTGGCACGCTCTTCAACCGCGCCTACTGCCAGCAAGCCGTCTGCAGCCCGTCTAGAACTTCTCTGCTTACGGGGCGCCGACCCGATACGACCAGGATATACGACCTCCAAACGCATTTTCGGAAGACAATACCAGATGTGATAACCCTTCCCGAGCACTTCAAAATGCATGGTTACCACACTCAAGCGCTGAGCAAGGTCTACCACAATGGATTGGACGACCCGCAATCATGGTCGGTACCGCACTGGACGCCTCACGCGTCGGCCTATGCCAAACCTGAAACTTTGGAAGCTTTGAAAGCCGAAAAGGACCGACTGCGAGCTCTCGGCGTGCAGGTTGGTGTGCAAGAAGTCTTGGAGCGAGACCCCAGGACTGGCCTGGCGTTGAAGATAAAGCAGGGAACTAGAGTGAAAGGTCCCTCTTGGGAAGATCCTGACGTCCCGGATAATGCGCTGGCGGACGGAATGACAGCCGACAAAGCAATTGAACTCTTGCGAGAACTCAAAGATAGGCCTTTCTTCCTGGCAGTCGGCTTTCTCAAACCGCACCTACCTTTCGTAGCGCCGAAGAAGTACTTTGAGCTCTATGATCGATCGCAAATCCGGCCGGCACCCAACCCGTATCCACCTATTTGGGTGCCTGACCTGGCAATGACTGAATGGGGCGAACTGAGAGCCTATTCGGACATCCCAAAGAGAGGCCCGCTGTCGCGGGATAAAGCTCGTGAGCTTATCCACGCGTATTACGCAGCCACGAGTTACGTCGACGCACAAATCGGCAGAGTTCTTACCGAGCTGGAAAGGCTCGGATTGGCAGATAAGACCGTAGTCGTACTATGGGGAGATCACGGATGGCATCTGGGAGAGCACGGTCTCTGGTGCAAGCATACGAACTTTGAAGAAGCGACGCGCTCTCTGCTGATAATGCGCGTTCCGGGACAAAGAAATAAAGGTGCAAAGACGGACGCACTCGTGGAGTTTGTCGACATATACCCCACCCTACGCGAAGTTTGTGGCCTACCGCTACCCGAAGGGCTGGAAGGAACTAGTTTCCTGCCGGTTATTGAACAGCCTGATCGGAGATGGAAAAAAGCTGCATTCAGCCAGTATCCGCGCGGCAGCGTGATGGGTTACTCGATTCGAACTGACCGCTACAGGTACACGGAATGGCTTGATCGATCAAAAACACCGGTTGGGATAGAGCTTTACGACCACGCAGTAGATCCGGGCGAGAACGTGAACTTGGCGAATCGAACAGACTACAGGCACATTGCCAAAGAGTTAGCCGAGATGCTTCGCCGAGGATGGAAATCAGCAAGACCATAGGAGAAGTAATGTGAAGCGTTCCGACAGACTTGCGCGACTAGTCCGTGCAGCCGCACGAAACGGCATTGTGATACCTGCGTTCAACGTGTTTTACATGCCTTTGATCAAACCTATCTGTGACGCCCTGAAGGCTCACGACACACTGGGTATGGTAGAAATATCCCGAATTGAGATCCAGAAATTCGAGGTGCCGAGTATAAGTGCTGCTGCAGAAGAGTATAGAAAGTACGCAGATCCAAAGGTCACAGCTCTACACCTGGATCATATTCCCGTGATTGATGAAGACGGGCTTGAAGTCAATTGGCACCCGCTGATCGAGGAAGGTATTCAAAGCGGATACGACTCCGTGATGATTGATGCTTCCAGACTGCCATTCGAAGAAAACGTTGAAATAACGGCAGAAGTTGTGCGTATGGCACACACCGAGGGGGTATTGGTTGAGGCCGAACTGGGATCTGTGCTGGGCCACGAGACCGGTCCTCTGCCTCCGTATGAAGAACTCTTCGAATCGAAAGCAGGGTTTACCGATCCCGAGCAGGCTCGCGAGTTCGTAAAGCGCACAAATGTAGACTGGCTCTCGGTATCGGTTGGCTCAGTGCACGGTGCAATCGCCGGGGCCGCCAAGAATGAAGCGAAGGTGGAAGCCAGACTGGACATAGAGCGCATTCGGCAGCTGCGAGACGCTACTGGCGTACCTCTAGTCCTTCACGGGGGATCCGGGATACGCCTGGAGTACGTGCGAGAGGCGATTGCAAACGGAATCGCCAAGATCAACATTGCCACCGATATTCGTCAACCGTACGATCGGGTGCTCTCAAGCGGTGGAAGCATCGAAGAAGGGCAAAAGGTGGTCTTCGAGACTATCAGCGATATAATTGTCAACAGGTACGGCATTCAAGGATCAGCCTCCAGACTCGAAAGACTTATAACCAGCCAGTAACTATCTCCTCGGCGTAGTAGAGCTCCTAACTACCCCTCGCCGGGCAAGCCGAAGATTGACCGGAGTTGGAGGCGATGGTTAGCATATGTGTTTGGATGCCCCACGGTAGAAGGCGTTATGGAAACCGCAAAGTCGGCGCGCTGACCCAACCTAAAGTTCAAAGCTCCACGGATCTCTTCACATAAGCGGCGAGCACGTTCAAAGTCGACGACTTTCCGTAGATTCCACAAGCGTCTACCCTGCCAGACTTCTTCCGGCAGCTCCAAGGCCTTATCTATTTCCCGTTCACACTCGCAAAGGATGTCGAGAATACAGGGCCGAAGTTCGTCCTTCTCGCGCACACTCCAGGTGCGTTCCCAGCGCAGATAGGTAAAGAACGCCTCAGTCAGCTTGCGCATCACGGCGACAATTCGCTCAGTTCGCGTAAGGATAAACTGCAATTTGGCTGCGGTTTCTTCATCCAGACCCAAAACCGCTGTGCGGTACTCTGCAAGCATCTGTGCGCAAGCCGCGACCGCCTCTTCTTTCTCTGCGATGATAGCTTGTATGTTTTCCGAGGTAGGTTCCAACTGCTCCAAAGCTCCATCAATCATAAACGCACTGAGGTCAAACATCATATACTTTAGGCTATCTATGGTGTCGCAGAAAATGTAATAATGCCTGTTTGCGCAAGCTCGCCGCACATAAAGTGCCTTGCTCACGACATCGTCGGAAAGCTTGAGTAGTCTGATCATAGATTCAGCAGCACTCCCGAACCTTTCGCTTGCCCAGGTTTCCCAAAGCTGCTCGACATCAGTATCAACATCCCACGCCAGCCTAAAGAAAGCCAGATCGTTAATGTCCATAAACTGCTTGTTAGGCCACTGGGGTACTGCGTGCCGTGCAAGAAACTTCCTCACGCCCTTTGAATAGTACAGCCGCAATCTCTCAGCTATATACTCCGGGATGCAACAGATCATCGCACCAAGGCCGCAGCCGCAGTATTCGCCGCCGACGTCGAACTCCGCCACTTCTGCGCCATCTTGAATCCAACCCAACAAAGGATGCGGATCGTTGAGATACGCCATGTCGCCCCACTGCGCTTTGCAGGAGATGTAGGTATCGTGCGGGATCTTGCCTTTCAGAGGAGCGAACCGCTCAACCTCGAGTGCTCCCTGAGAAGACTGAAACGTCTTTACGTAAAGCGTTATTCGCGGCGAGACTTCGTCAAGTGCAGCGCGCACCTCGCTTATGAGCCGCTCTATCCATTCGTGGCGCGGTTTGCTTCGACAAGCAGGGCAAGCGCATATGCCAAACTCGCTCGGGACCTCAGCCATCCAAAGTTCCAATCCGTCAAGCTCAGGCAAAGCTTCGGCAGTCTCCTTGATCTTCGCTCGCAGATATTGCCAAACAATATTCTTAGAAAGACACATGCAGCCGTGGACATAGTTGTGTCGGCCCTCGCTCCAGGTTTTCGGCAAGACACCGTGCAACTCCGGGCAGCGCTCGTACACATCAGGGTCATGATTGAACTCTGACGTGTACAGGACTACCTTGATACCCCACGAATGCGCGTACGCGATAAGATCGTTCATCATAGCGCGCCTCTTGGCAACCGCTTCGTCGCGGTTGGAATCCTGCAAAGGCTCGAAGTGCTTAAATGTCACAAGAGGCGTGAGGTCTCCGGGCCACCGCTTACCGGTTGCTTCCACGGTAATCATGTTGAGGCGATTCCGCGCGTAGTACCTGATCAGGGATTTCATCCCTTCGAGATCCGCGGGGTCCTCCATAAACCTCGGATGAGCATAGGTTGTAAACGTCGCTCCGCGGATTTCGCAGTCCGGACGATCAATCACCTCGTCAACAGGCTGAGTCGGTCTGCCCGCTTCGTCCCAGCGTATTGTGTCCAACAAATGATCGGCCGCATAAAGGACTCCGGAACCCGTGTTGCCAGCCAGCACGGCTCCTCCAGGAACCGGAGATATGTGGAAGCCCTCAGAACCCTGGGGACACAACCGTAAAAGAACGTCCTTGGCTTTCTCGCACGAGAAGTTGTAGTCCCAGCCAAGTGCAAGCGCTTGGAACTTGCATCCGGAAATGTTCCAGTCTGCAACGCTGACCTCGCAGCCGAACCGCTGCTTAAGTTCGCCGCGTATCATGTGAGCAGCATTGCGTGTAATAGGTTCAGATTGAGACGGCACAAAAAGCGACAGACTCAACGATACTCCTCCCTAACGTCGTCAATGATAACACTCTCACCAATTGCACTGCCGAACGAACTCTCCGACCAGTTTCCCACACTGGTCTTGGACCAAACGACATCTATAGAGTGTAAAGACACTTCCTCAGCATCTGAGATATCGACAAGCGACCTAGGACCTGTCTTAATCTTCCTCAGTCTCACAACAAACTTGCAGTTCACCATCTATGCAACGTCTCAGGATAACTCACCGGACGATGCACGCGGTTCGCCGCCGCCACTTTATCCTCCTTACCTCTTGTTACTGAGGCTTTGCTTCGAGCCAGTGAGTTGCCTGCTGTGGTATGCTGTGCCGCCAGCAGTACGAAAGCCAAACCACAGATCAATAAATGAGGTCCAAAAACGCTGCAATGATACCGTCTGGATCCTTGGCTTTCGCGTAAGCATGTGATCTTAACGCTTTGATAGGCTACTGCAACTGGATGCAGCAGTGCAAGCACTTACACTTGCCTCCGCGCATTTTCTTTACCTAAAGCAGACACGATCCTCGTGCCACAATGGGGATCTAAGCGGTAACCGCGCGGAAGCAACCGTGGAAATCTGCGGCCGATTTGTGTAGAATAGCAGCGTGGGTGGCAAACCACATATTAGGGCTGTGCCCGCCTCATGCACCGGCGGGCTTTTATGTTGTGCGCAAGCGATCAGGAGGTTGCAGGAGTGCAGTACAGAGAGTTCGGAAGAACAGGTGTGAAGCTCTCCGCGCTCGGATTCGGCGCTATGAGGCTGCCACAAGACGAAGATTATGCAGTGCGAGTAATCCATAGGGCTTTCGAACTAGGCGTCAACTACATAGACACAGCTCCGGGCTACGGCGAGAGCGAACGAATTTGCGGCAAAGCTCTGAAAGGATGGAGAGACCGAGTTTACGTCTCGACGAAAAACCCATTGCACGACAACACGGTGGATGGTTGGTGGAGAAGGCTGGAAGCATCGCTAAAGGCTTTGGATGTGGAATGTATCGATTTCTATCAGGTTATACACTCCATCCGGTGGCAGAACTACGAAGAGTTTCTTCTGAACGCTGGCGGGATGAAGGCAGTTCGCCAGGCGCAGGAACAAGGGCTCATTAAACATGTCTGCTTCTCCTCGCACGATACTCCTGAGAACATTATCAAACTCATAGATACCGGCGAATTCGAGGGGATGACGGTTCAGTACAACTTGCTCGACCGTAAGAACGAAGTCGCTATAGCGCATGCTAACGCATCCGGAATGGGCGTGGTCATCATGGGACCGGTCGGCGGTGGAAGACTTGCCGCTCCGTCGGAGAAAATACGAAAGATGATTCCGACACCCGTAGCAAGCAATGCCGAGATAGCACTACGGTTTGTGCTGGCAAACCCGAACGTTACGTGCGCTTTGTCTGGGATGAACACTATAGAGATGGTGGAGGAAAACGCCGCAGTAGCAAGCCGCGAAGAAGCCCTAACCTTGGAAGAGAAAAAGGCAATCGAGGCTGCGCTGGCCGAATTGCAAAAGCTGTCAGATCTTTATTGCACAGGATGCCGGTACTGTATGCCGTGCCCCTATGGGGTAAACATACCAGAAAACTTCCGAATCATGAATCTACACAGGCTTTATGGATTAACTGACTACGCCCGCCGAGTTTATAAGAGCTTGAGTAATCCAGAACGACCAAATAGAGGCAAGAGAGCGGAAGATTGTGTGCAGTGCGGTCAATGCGAACCCAAGTGCCCGCAGAACATTCCTATCCGACAACAGCTCAAGGAAGTAGCGCGAGAACTGGGTTCGCAGTGACCGACGGGCCGGTGCTAATCAGCCACGTTTTCCACGCCCTGGATTTCCGGGACTTCCTTACGCAGAACCCTTTCAATACCCATCTGCAGCGTCATCGCGGCCATAGGACAGCCGTGGCATGCACCTTTCAGCCGCACTTTGACGACGCCGTCCACAACATCTACCAGTTCGACATCTCCGCCATCGGCTTGTAAATGAGGTCGAATAGTGTCCAGCGTGGCCTTGACACGTTCCCGCAAGTTATTTTCTTCTTGGTTCGACAACGCAATTGCTCCTTTCCATTCCAGTTTTACAATCTATGTTTCTGCCATCTCGTGTTCGTGCAATTCCTCGTCCGACTTCATCTCTAGGCCCTTACCAGTAGTCCTTCTGAGGTAGTCGTCTATAGCACTTCGGACAGCCTGCTCTGCGAGAACTGAACAGTGCATTTTGAC
This sequence comes from Armatimonadota bacterium, assembly GCA_029907315.1. Taxonomy (GTDB): domain Bacteria; phylum Armatimonadota; class UBA5829; order UBA5829; family UBA5829; genus CALJES01. The sequence continues at coordinate 25,371 of JARYME010000013.1, forward strand.
TTTCGGCAGGCCGCCAAGTGCCTCAGCAACCGCCTCATTTGTCAGTTTGAGGGCCTCTTCGATCGTCTTTCCTTTTATCATTTCGGTAGCCATGCTTGACGTAGCTATGGCCGCACCGCACCCGAAGGTTTTGAACTTGGCATCAGTTATTACGCCGTCCTTGACCTTGATGTACATATTCATTATGTCTCCACATACGGGGTTACCCACTTTGCCTACCCCGTCTGCATCTGGTATCTCGCCGACATTTCTCGGATTTGCGAAATGCTCCATTACCTTGCTGCTGTATCCGGTACTCATTTTCCCATCTCCTGCCGCCTTATGACTCACCTACTATCGCGCCAACCTGAGTCGCACTCCGAGGTGCGCTCGGCAGGGCATTTTACGCAAGGCGGACGTGTCGCGCCTCTGTCACCCAACGCCGCGCGAACAAAGCTTTCCAAGCCTGCTATAAAGCCCTGTTTGTGCATCTCCGGCATCGCCTCTAGTATTGAGGCAAACCATCTCGCCCTTCGCTGCCGTGTTTCGCGGACTTGGTCCGCCCCGAGTGCCGTCAATGCTATCCGAGCCTTGCGTCTGTCGGCTTCACTTTCCGAACGCACAACGAGCCCCTTCTTGACCAGTCGGTCAACAAGCTGACTGGCTCCCGGTATACTGATCCCCAGCCCAACTGCTATTTCACCTATCGAGGAAGAACCCTGAGAGTATAAAAGCTCCATACACTGCATCAGCGAAGGCGTTATTTCCTGCTTGCGCTCGTCGCAGCATATCGCCGCAGCCGTCGCTTGGCGCAAGACACCTGCGAAGACATCTGCTATCAACTCAGCGTAAGCTGTGGAACACTTGTCGTACATTCGAGCCCACTGAGAAATCCTAACACGGTTAAATGATAAGCTACTTTATTTTACCACTGAACCAACTCCCGCAAACGCGTAAAGTTGTAAGAGGTTGTAGAAAACCTAACAGGGATCTCCGCGCCACACGACCTATCACCTGTCGCCAAGCACTGTCGCACCAGGGTCGTCGAGGCTCCTGCAGAGATCTTAGAACGAATCAACTGAAGTCTATGCGTCAGCGATGAACTGGGCAACCATATCTCCCACTTCGCTCGTCGTATACCCCATCTTTCCTGCACTGAGGCTCTTGAGTTTCGTACCGGTTACAAAGGCTATAGCTTTGTCGACGAGCTCCGCCGCCTTTTCCTCACCTAGGTTTTCCAACATCATCTGGAGTGCACCTATGGCCGCGAGCGGGTTTATGATGTTCTTCCCGGTGTATTTGGGAGCCGAGCCGCCGATCGGCTCGAACATCGACACGCCTTGCGGATTGATGTTGCCTCCTGCTGCAATGCCCATTCCGCCTTGTGTCATAGCGCCGAGGTCTGTAATGATGTCTCCAAACATGTTGTCGGTGACTATGACATCGAACCACTCTGGATTTTTAACCATCCACATCGTGGTAGCATCAACATGAGCGTAATCGGTCTGAATGTCCGGATACTCCTGTGCAACCTCGTAGAAAGTTCGTTCCCAAAGGTCGAAGGCGTAAGTAAGGACATTTGTCTTGCCGACCAGGGTGAGTTTCTTTTTCTTGTTGCGCTTTCTGCAGTATTCAAAGGCGTAGCGTATACATCTTTCGACACCTTTGCGAGTATTGATTGACTCCTGCACAGCTACCTCATCGGGCGTGCCTTTTTTGAGCACGCCACCTGCTCCAGCATACAGTCCTTCCGTGTTCTCCCTAACCACAACATAGTCGATGTCTTCCGGACCCTTGTCTTTGAGAGGTGTATCTACGCCTGGGTATAGTTTCACAGGGCGCAGGTTGATGTACTGATCCAAGCCAAATCGAATAGCCAACAGGATTCCCTTTTCGAGGATACCCGGCTTGACATCTGGGTGCCCTATTGCTCCAAGGTAGATAGCGTCGAACTTTTTCAGTTCATCAATGGCGCCTTCCGGAAGCACTTCGCCGGTACGAAGATACCTGTCGCCTCCCCAATCAAAAACCTGTGTCTCGTATTGGAATCCGACTTTCTCGCTCACGGCTTTGAGAACCTTGAGACCCTCACGTATAACTTCAGGTCCGGTGCCGTCACCTGGTATAACCGCAATCTTGTACATTCCAGCGTTACTCCTTGTTCAACACGGTAATGAAATGAAAAGCCGTATATTCTGGCTGGGACTTCTTCTACTTGAAATCTGGTAAAGTCCTTAGTTTCACTTCGATTTCGCCGCCGATTTGTCCTTCGGCCGAATCTGCAACAGCTCGCCGCAAATCAATAGCAGTGCGCCATATCTTATGTCGAGAACTGTAGTGTGTGGGCTTGCACTCTCTTTTGTCCTCATATGTTGAGTCCCAATCAATGGCTCCAGCACACTGGGAACTCCGTAAAAACCCAAGGAGCAGATTTGCAAAGGCGTCAACGCGGAGCTGTCGGGTTTCAGTTATGAAACGAGGACTCAATCGAGAGAGTTCTGTCTACCTGGCTAAGTTCAGCAGAACCGGTTATTGGAACTCCTATGGAAGTTGCGCTTGGCGTATTCTGTGTGTTGTTTGGTGTGGCTGCGACTGCGCTCGCCGGGTTTATACAACGAATTTGGCATAACTGGGCTATCGGCATCGTTCCATAAAAGCTGTCCGAGACGCCCTACACCTTCCGCGGCACAGGTGGTAGCATTATTCGTGCTAAAACAGCGGAGGACCTGACATGAACATAGACAACATTCGATCTAATTTCCCTCATCTTAACCGGTTCATATTCTTGAACCATGCGGGGGTTTCGCCACTACCATCTCCAGTAGCGGATTCTATGCGCAGCTTGATCGCCGATCTCGAACAAAACGCTTCCATCAACGAAGAACAATGGTCGCAGCGGGAAAGCGACCTCAGACGGGGTCTGTCTGCTCTTCTGCACTGCGAACCGTCTGAAATAGCCATCACCAAGAATACCAGCGAAGGCCTAAGCTGCGTTGCCAACGGATTGAATTGGAAACCAGGCGATAACGTGGTCATATCCAACGTTGAGTTCCCTGCAAATGCTTATCCGTGGCTAGCTTTGGAAAACAAGGGCGTAGAGGTGCGTTTGGCAACCGAGCTTGACGACGGCCGAATACCACTGGAACACATATGTCGATTGATTGATCACAATACTCGAGTCGTCGCACTGAGTTTGGTTCAATACGCCAGCGGCTATCGGATCCCGGCCGAAGAACTGGGAAAGTACTGTCGCAGCCGTGGCATACTGTTCGTTCTTGACGTATTCCAGGCAGCAGCAAATCCTTTATTGAGCACTCGAGAGTCGCTGTACGCTGTGGCATACTGTTCGTTCTTGACGTATTCCAGGCAGCAGGGGCAATCGATGTAGACCTAAGGAGGCTTAATGCCGACGCAGCTGCAGGTGCCTTTCACAAATGGCTCTTGGGACCAGAGGGCATTGGATTTCTCTTCGTCAGGAAAGAAGTTATGGAACACATCAAGGTATCGGAGTGGGGTTGGAAAAGCGTTACTGCACCTTACACGTCTCCAGTGTACCGACTCGAGCCCAAACCCGATGCCTCTCGCTACGAATGCGGAACACTGAACACTTGTGGGATCTACGGAGCGGCGGCATGTGTGGAGTTTTACCTTCAGGCTGGGAAGAAAAACGTAGAGCAACAGTTGCTCAAGCTGACTGACTGGTTCTGTAACGAGCTTACACACTTGGGCTGCAAGGTTTTCAGCCCGCGCGGCCCAGAAGAAAAATCAGGTATAGTGTCCTTTTATCACACCAATCGCTCAGCAACAGATATAGTGCAAGCCCTGGCTTCGGAACGCATAATAGTAGTTGAGCGCGCTGGCCGAATTCGAGTCGCGCCGCACTATTACAACACGCAGGCCGAACTTGAGCGTGTTCTTGATGTAGTTTCGATGTGCAGGCACTAAGATGGGCCTGTTCGCACCAAGGAAGCTTGACCAGCAGCTACAGCTACCACACGCCTTTCAAGAAATACGCGGGTGCCGTCACTTGCCTCACCTCCGCTGTCGGTGTGTGTCAGCGTCACCACTGGCTTTTCGGCTCCGGCTTCGACGGCACGATCCAAAGCGCGACGGCGGACAATCTCCTGAGCTGCTGCAGTTGCGCTTTCCAGATCAGAGAATTCAAAGCGCTCTTCCTCCCCATGCAGGGAGTATCCCCACTCACCATTAGGTCTGATAAGAATTTCGGCTCGCGCGCGGACCTGCGAAGCTATTGCACCAACGGCGTTCGCAACATCAGCGTGCTCAGGAACAAGAACACGGCAGTGCAGGCGGTCCCCAACGGGAGGAGCAAAAACTGCGGCAGGAGCTCCAATTGCTATTACGGGCCGCTTTAGACGGATACTGACCTCCAGTCCCGTCGTATCATCTTTTCCAAAAGCTTTATCGAGAAGAAGCTGCCAGTTTGAGGGAATGTTCTGCACTTTGCCTTTAGTTTCATAGGAAATCTCTCGCCTTATGATCTCCTCAAACAGGCGACGCGTAAAGGTTTCCATCACGGAGTTGATTATGCAATCAGAGGACTCTCCGTATAAGACAGCAAATGCGTCCAGCGCTGCTTTAGCTGCACTGACGTTCCATCGCGTAAAAACGCCCGCGGCGTGCAGAACGTCGGTAGGAGTAAGACTGGATCGCCTAACAATACCGCTCTTTTCCAGTCCTGCTAAGGGCAGCAACCTGTGGGACGGTAGACCAAGCCGTTCTGCAACAAGGACGACCGGTAATGGCTCGCTCTCAAGCAAACCGACCAGTTTTCTCTCCAAGTCGGTGAGCTCATTCGACGCGCTTTGGACAAGAACCAAAATGTCCAGTGGAGAAGCGTCGGTCCACTGCTTATACCGACTCGCGTCGAAGTTCCGAAGAAACCGCTCCACAGACCCGTAGACAGCCGCCAAATGTGCAATGGGAATTGATCTATTGGGACCTATGATGAGTTGTCTACTGGCGTTGAAGTCTATTCTCGAATCGCCTCCTAGGCCGACGGTGGATACATCTATCGCATCTACGCCAATAGTCCACGCGCCAATTCTGGCACCGTCCTTAGAAACAGCCACCTGGGCATCGCTCAAGATTGCACAATCTGTAGTGGTGCCGCCGATATCAACAACAACACCGCTGCGCTGCCTTGTCAGAACCCTCGCACCGTTCGCACTGGCAGCCGGACCGGACAGCACAGTTTCCACTGGGCGCTTGCATGCAACGCTGACATCCACTAAAGACCCGTCGCCTTTAACCACCATTAACTGTCCGGTGACGCCATGTTCTTCAAGCGCGCGTTTTACGGAAATCATCAGCGCGCGTATAGTGGGAAGGAGCTGAGCATTGGCCACAGCAGTCTGGGCGCCGTGAATCGCATTTAGTCTTCTACTGACCTCGTGTGCACAGACAACCGGGACATCGTAGCTTTCTTCTATTATGGCTCGGGCTCTGGTCTCCAATGTCGGATTGCGTACTGAGGCGTAACCTGCTACCGCGATAGCCTCGCAGCCGCAGTCCTCAACCAGCCTCCGAGCAGCATCCCTACATGCGTCCTCATCTAACGGCTGAATGACCTCCCCGCTTATGGAAACTGCACCAGGCACGTTGATGAGAGGCGCGTGACCAACCTGGTCCTCAGTCCAACCCCAAGGAGAAAGCACTACTAAGCCGACTTTGCTACCCCGCCCTTCTACTAACGCATTCGTTGCGAGAGTGGTTGAGAGTGCGGTCAGCTTAACTTTCTCCAGTAGTGATCTCGGCAGCATATCGAGCACGCTGCTTATACCTTGGACCAAGTCGTGGTAGGTAGTAAGCGACTTAGCTTTGGCTCGAACCTTCCGGTCGTGGAAATCCCAAATCACGGCGTCAGTGTATGTGCCGCCAGCATCGATCCCAAGACCCAATTGATCCTCGGACATTTTGCTACCCCTTATGAACTGGTCGAGTTCGCAGGCGGTCCTCGCATTATCGGGGGCGATTGGTCAAGTGTATGTCATTAGATGGCGCCGTAAACACAGAAAACCGCCTGGCCGAACGTGGTGATTTATTGAGACGACGCGGGACGGCGGCAAGCGTCCGCAGACGGGCTCATTTACCCTGGTTTTCACAGCGTCCAGTAGCAGACGCTGCCGCCGCGAAACATCGATTCGGAAGCATCACTCACCGCCCAAATGAAACAACGGCGCGTTCAGCAGAGCACTACTTCCCCATCAACTTCTCGACGATGTAGAGTTCCAATGTCTCGTAATCGCGTTTCGCTCTTAGCTCCTCGATAAATGACGTGTCAAGAGACCTTGCAACTTCTAGCAGGTGCTCAAAGATGCGCTTTGAATTGATCAGATGCTGATAACGCTTTTCAGCCGTCGTTGTGCGCAACGCCTTGACATCGAAACCAATCATCTCACCATTTGTTCCGTAGCCGTACCTATCGAGAACCCAAACTTGGTTGAAGGCACTTCGCAAATTTACCGAACCGAACGCTTTATCCTCGTCGAACTTGAGCCCATTCTGGTCATTCAGATGCACTGCCCATAACTTCTTGTGCCAGAGTGCAAACGCCATTTCATCCGACGGATCAAGACCAGCCAGTATCACGTGAGCGCTTTCGATATTCACACCCACCCTAGCCGGGTCGATTGTCTTGTATGCCAAGGCGATGAAGTGGCCTGCCGTTGGATTATAAGCGTGATCCATAGGCTCGTTGGGCTTCATCTCACCAATTATGCGAATATCCTTGTCATAGTCTAGAAGCGCATTGATGTAGTCGACACAGCGTTGCGTAGCGGTTACAGGATCCTTTGCTTCTCGGATATACGTTCCTTCACGAGCGGGCCAAAGGACGATGTTCTTTGTGCCAATCATGTGAGCTATATCGATTGCCCGCTTGGATCTCTCCAAAGCGTATTTTCTCATTTCGGGGTCGTTGGAAGTGTAGCCGCCGTCTATTGTGTTCGGATGCTCCCAAAGCCTCGGAGCCACGAACTCGGCGACCATGCCGTGGTCGTCTAGAAGCTTTTTGATTTGAGAAGCAACTTTTTGGGTGGTTGCCGCGTCGGCATCAGCAGCCACCACGTCGTCATCGTGGAACTGAACCCCGTCGTAACCAATCTCTTTGAGCTTTGCCACTTTTTCAGCAAGCTCCAATTCGTCGCGGACCGGCGGTCCAAAGGGATCAGCGCCGGTATGTATGTTCCAAGGTCCCGCAGTGTACTTGTACTTATGACCTCCCATTTCCAACCTCCTGTAACACATCCAGAATGCGGTGTTAGAACCCGGTTCGGACAGACCGTCCGAAATACAGGTTCCGTATCGCTTTTTCGCTGATTACTACAGTTGTCCCTTCAGCACTTGACAACGCGGCTGCTGTTGGGTACACTTCAAAATAGAATGAGAACGGCGAGAATCTTGAGCAACCAAAGAGAAAACCTCAAGTGGGTCTGGCGATGCTCCAATTGAAGTGGAGTCGCCGGGCCGAGTTTGCACGCTAGTTATTCGACATAAGATAATATGGCCGCGGAGACTCCACCGGATGGCTCCGCGGCCTTTTGTTGATCCAGGATTCCTGGAAAACCAAAAGGCCAAGGATAAAATGTGCAACTATCCTTGGCCTTTATGCATAGTTGACCAGAATTAATAATACCGCACAAGTTGCATAAGCATCCGGTATATTCTGGAGGGATTATTATGGAGATGAAAAAGAGAATACTGACAGGAGACCGCCCAACCGGAAAACTGCATCTCGGGCATTACGTCGGCAGCCTGCGAAACAGAGTCAAGCTGCAGTATGACTATGATACTTTCCTCATCATAGCCGACGTGCAGGCACTCACGACAAACTGGGAGCACCCTGAGAGGCTGGCGCAGGACGTCCGCGACGTGGCCACAGACTACCTCGCGGCGGGCATTGACCCCGAGGTAGCCACCATATTCATACAGTCAATGGTCCCTGCCATAGCAGAGCTCACGATTTTCTACTCGATGTTTGTGCCTGTAAACGTGCTGAGACACAACCCCACCATAAAGACAGAAGCAAAGCAGAAGGGCTACAGTGAACTGATGTACGGGTTCCTGGGATATCCGATCAGTCAGGCAGCGGACATTACATTCTGTAAAGCTCATTTGGTACCAGTCGGCAAGGACCAAGCGCCACATCTGGAGCTCACGCGCAAGATCGTGAGGAGATTCAATGAACTCTACGGTGAGGTACTTGTGGAGCCGGAAGGAATGTACGAGAAGCTACTGGTCGGTCTCGACGGCAACACAAAGATGTCGAAGAGCTTGGATAACGCGATATACCTTGCCGATCCGCCGGAGGAGGTTGTTCGGAAGGTGCGAATGGCGGTGACTGATCCAGCTCGAATTCACAAGAATGATCCAGGTCACCCGCATGTGTGCACAGTGTTCAAATATCACAGCGAGTTCAACCAAGAATTCGTACCCGAGTTGGAGCGCGCCTGCAAGAAGGGAGAAATCGGATGCGTGGAATGCAAAAACCGATTGGCGGCTCGCCTGAACGAGATGCTCGAACCAATCCGTGAGAGACGAGCTTACTATGAAGCGAGACAGGACTTGGTAGACGACATTTTGCAAGCTGGAACCGCCCGCGCTGTCGAGGTAGGAGAGCAGACGTTGGCCGAAGTCAAGGACGCTATGAAATGCAACTATTTCGCACGGGAGTCTGTCAGACGCGGATGATGAACTACTATCCGGACAAAACTGAATTCAAGCGCCGCGCCAGACAAGGCGATCTGACGCCGGTGTACGCTGAGATACTTGCCGACATGGAAACGCCCGTCTCAGCGTTCAGGAAGATAACCAGAACCGGAAGAGGCGGCGGACAGGACAACAAAGGAAAGGGCTTGTACGAAGCGCCTAAGTACGCTTTTTTGTTGGAAAGCGTGGAAGGCGGAGAGCGCATAGCCAGATACTCATTCCTGGGCTGCGGCGCAGACCGGGTGATAAAGACCAAGAGCAACCTGATCGAACTGACGCGCGACGGCGAAACCCTGGTGCAAGAACTTCTGCCAGGGCAAGACCCTCTAGATGTATTGAAATCTGAGCTGCACCGCCTGCGCTATGTTGCTGACCCTGATCTACCCAGATTCTGCGGTGGGGCAGTCGGCTTTATCGGATACGATATGGTGCGTTTCTTCGAGAAACTTCCGGATAACGCCGTTGACGACCTAAACTTGCCGGACTGCTTTTTTGTTTTTACCGACACGCTGCTCATTTTCGACCACGTCAAACACAGGATACGTGTAGTTTGCAATGCCCGAGTTGGAAACGACCCCGACAAGTCGTACGATGAAGCCGTTGCAAAGATAGACTCGGTGGTGCAGTTACTTACAGAACCCATCGTGCCGTCAGAAAGCCGCTCGCAAGTAGCTGCCAGCCCCATCAGCAGCAACTTTACTAGACAAGACTTCGAGCGCGCGGTTCGCAAGTGCAAAGATTATATAGCTGCGGGCGACGCTATACAGATCGTTTTGTCGCAGCGATTCAAAACCGACGTGCTGGCCGACTCATTCGACGTTTACAGAGCACTCAGAAGCCTAAACCCGTCGCCCTATATGTACTATCTCAACTATGACAACATCACGCTGATCGGCTCGTCCCCCGAAATCCTTGTAACGGAAGAGCGGGGCAAGGTGACCGTTCGACCTATTGCCGGGACTCGCCGACGTGGACTCACTGAAGAAGAAGACAAACAGCTGGAACAAGAGCTGCTCAGAGACGAAAAGGAACTGGCTGAACACATCATGCTGGTGGACCTTGGAAGAAACGATATCGGCAGAGTTTGCCAATATGGAAGCGTGCAGGTAACTGAGCTTATGACCATTGAGCGCTACTCTCACGTGATGCACATAGTGTCGAACGTGGTCGGCCGACTGCGCGTTGACGCTGATCAATTCGACCTGCTTCGTGCCTGCTTTCCGGCTGGAACGGTCTCCGGTGCCCCCAAGGTGCGAGCGATGGAGATTATCGACGAACTTGAGCCCACCCGCCGAGGTGTGTATGCCGGATGTACAGGCTACTTTAGCTACTCCGGCGACATGGACATGTGTATAACTATTAGGACAATTCTTATGCTGGGTAATACAGCTTACGTGCAGGCTGGTGCGGGTATAGTGGCCGATTCGGACCCGGCTCGAGAATACGATGAAACAGTAAACAAGGCAATGGCGTTGACAAAGGCTATAGAGTTAGCTCAACTAGGGCTCAGCTCACGCTAGAGACCAAAGGGCCAGAGGGATCTTAGACGATGATAGTCGTAATCGACAACTACGACAGTTTTACCTACAACCTGGTGCAGTATTTAGGCGAGCTGGGAGAAGAAATCTCAGTATTCAGAAATGACAAGGTTGGCATATCAGACATAGAACAACTCAAGCCGAGTCACATAGTCATTTCCCCCGGGCCTTGTACTCCGAACGAAGCAGGCATATCAATCGAGGTAATCCGGCACTTTGCGGGAAAAATCCCTATACTCGGTGTATGTCTAGGACACCAATGTATTGGTCAAGCATTCGGTGGAGAAATCATCAGAGCTCCACGCCTGATGCACGGAAAGACATCACTTATCTACCACGACGGAAAAGGTATATTCCGAGGGCTTTCAAATCCATTCGAAGCTACGCGCTACCATTCTCTCATTGTCCGAAGAGAAACACTTCCGGAATGTCTGAAGGTGACCGCGGAAACCGACCAGCGCGAGATCATGGGCTTGAGGCATCGGGATTACCCTATCGAAGGAGTGCAATTCCACCCGGAATCGATTCTCACGAGGGAGGGCAAGAGGCTACTGGCTAACTTCATCGGCAGGCCACTGGAGCCATAAACCTATACGGCGATTCAGAGACTTCCAGAACACGGTGATCAAAAGTGATTCGTGAGGCCATCAAGAAGCTAGTCGAAAAAGAAAACCTAACGCAAACCGAAGCAGCAGCCGTAATGAGGCAGATCATGGAAGGCGAAGCCACGGCGGCCCAGATCGCTTCGTTTCTCACTGCGCTGCGCATGAAGGGAGAAACGGTGGAAGAAATCATCGGTTTCGCAGAGGTAATGCGTGAAAAGGCCGTCAAAGTCCGGCCCAAGTCAAAAGATCTGTTGGATACTTGCGGCACAGGTGGCGACAAGCTCAACACTTTCAACATATCAACCACGGCTATGTTCGTTGCTGCCGGCGCGGGGATAAACGTTGCCAAACATGGAAATAGGGCTGCATCAAGCACCTGCGGAAGCGCAGACGTCCTTGAAGCACTCGGGGTAAACCTAAACCTATCGCCGGAACAGGTAGCTATGTGCATCGATTCAATTGGTATCGGCTTTATGTTTGCACCAGCGATGCATCCCGCGATGAAGTATGCGATAGGTCCTCGCAAAGAGATCGGTATTCGCACTGTGTTCAATGTCCTTGGACCTCTAACCAATCCCGCTGGCGCCGAGAGACAAATTATCGGAGTATTTGCTCCGGAATGGACCGAACCGCTGGCAGAAGTGCTTGCACATCTGGGCTCAAAACGCGCGATGGTTTTCCACGGCATTGCGGGTCTGGACGAAATATCTACGCTGGGAGAAACAAAGGTGAGCGAGCTTGTTGACGGAACGGTTCGCACTTACACTCTGGTGCCAGAAGACGCTGGTTTAAGTAGAGCGGAGCCGGATTCGTTGGCTCCTGAGTCAGGACAAGTAAGCGGAAACGTGCAAGCTCTTCTCGAAGTACTAAATGGCAAGAAGGGACCCAAAAGGGATATAGTACTTATGAACGCGGCAGCCGCTCTGGTAGTAGCCGAAAAGGCTGAGAATCTGCGCGAAGGCGTGGAACTTGCTCTTCGCAGCATCGACTCAGGAGCGGCAAGACAAAAGCTAGAGGATCTCAGGGACTTTTCGCAGAGGCTTGGGTGAATTGATTCTAGAAAGGATTCTGCAAGCAAAACGACGAGAGGTTGTATGTCGAAAATCGGAGATCGCGGTCGGCGAGCTGAAATCGCGAATGTGGGACGCGCCACCTCCGCTGGACTTTGCCAAACGCCTTGTGAGAGATTCTGGTGGCATCCCTGCTGTGATAGCGGAGATAAAGCGGGCATCGCCGTCGAAAGGATCTATTCGGCCCAACCTGGATCCGGCCCAGACCGCTATTAGCTACGAAGCATCGGGAGCAGCCGCAGTTTCAGTATTAACGGATGAGCAGTTCTTCCGTGGTTCGCTGCAAGATTTGAAAGCGATAAAAGAGTCCGTTCGGATCCCTGTGCTCCGGAAAGATTTCATCTTGGATGAATACCAGGTATATGAGTCGCGAGCTGCAGGAGCAGATGCTATTCTTCTAATAGCCGCAGCTCTTGATCAAGAGACGCTGAAGCGTCTTATGAACCTGGCCTCAGAGATTGGACTACAGTACATCGTGGAAGTTCACAACGAATCAGAACTTCAGACTGCAATTGAGGTTGGAGCACCGATTATAGGCATAAACAATCGTGACCTTCGCACGTTTGAAGTCTCGTTGGACGTGACAGCTCGCCTGCTGCCGATGATACCCCGCGCAAGAAAGATCAGTGAAAGCGGTATTTCATCGCGCCACGATCTTGAGTATCTCGGAAGTCTAGGTGCGGATGCAGTATTGATAGGCGAAGCCCTAATGGTTCATGCAGACCCAGCGGAAAAGTTAAGGGAACTGTTGTCGCCATGACCCTCATCAAAATCTGCGGCATAACAAACGTGCAGGACGCACTTGCGGCGGTCGAACTGGGTGCTCATTTTCTGGGTTTCGTCTTTTCGGAAAGTCCGCGAAGGGCCGAACCGTCGACCGTAAAACACATTCGACGCATAATCGGAGGCGACGCTAAGATTGTAGGCGTATTCACAGAAGAAGCAAACTGGGTGATTGAAACGATAGAATCTTGTGAGTTGGACTTCGCTCAGCTTCACGGGAACCAAAGTGAAGAGTTTGCACAGCGCATCGGGCCTGAACGTGTGATAAGAGCTGTGAGGGTGAAAAGTGAGCGGACGATTGCGAATCTCGAGCTCTTTCCGAATGCTGCATTTTACTTGCTTGACTCATATCGCGAGGGATTAGCGGGCGGCACGGGAGAGACGTTTGACTGGGATCTCGCAGTAAAGGCGAAGGTACACGGAAAACCGATAGTGCTCTCAGGGGGATTAAACCCCGCTAACGTATACAAGGCGGTCATGCAGGTTCGACCGTTCGCAGTAGACGTTGCCAGCGGCGTAGAAGAAAGTCCCGGCAAGAAGGATCGCGACAAAATGAAGGAGTTCATCGACAATGTCAAGAGAGCAGACGCAAGTTCCTGACGCACTTGGGCATTTCGGCCTGTACGGAGGCAGATACGTTCCGGAAACGCTGATACCCGCTCTAGAAGAGCTCACCACTGCCTACGAAAAGTACAAGAAAGATCCGGACTTCATCGCAGAGCTGGAATCCTACCTTCGGGACTATGTGGGTCGCCCCACCCCACTGTACTTTGCAAAACGTCTCACCGAAGAACTTGGTGGCGCAAAGGTCTACCTCAAACGTGAAGACTTGTGCCATACGGGTGCGCACAAGCTCAACAACGTTATGGGGCAAATACTGCTAGCTCGGCGAATGGGCAAGCCAAGGATAATCGCTGAAACTGGAGCCGGGCAGCATGGCGTTGCCACAGCCACAGCGTGTGCTTTGTTCGGTCTGAAGTGCTGCGTCTATATGGGCACCGAAGACATGGAAAGGCAAGCTCTGAATGTGTTTCGTATGAGACTCCTGGGGGCGGAGGTGATACCCGTGGACTCCGGAACACGCACTTTGAAAGATGCGACCAGCGAAGCAATCCGAGACTGGGTAACGAACGTACGCGACACGCATTATATAATCGGTTCCGTGGTGGGCCCTCATCCATACCCGATGATGGTTCGCGACTTCCAGTCTGTGATTGGACGAGAGACCAAAGAGCAAATTCTCAAGCGAGAAGGACGACTGCCGGACTACATTATCGCCTGCGTTGGAGGTGGCTCGAACGCGATGGGAATATTCTATCCGTTCATTGATGAGCCGCAGGTGCGATTCATTGGCGTCGAAGCCGCTGGGGAAGGTATTGATACAAACAGACACTGCGCGACACTGGGCAAGGGCAGGCCGGGCGTACTGCACGGTTCTATGAGCTACCTTTTGCAGAACGAAGATGGCCAGGTGCAGTTGACACACTCGATTTCGGCAGGCTTAGACTACCCCGGGGTAGGACCTGAACATAGCTTTCTCAAAGATACGGGGCGGGCAACATACGTAAGCGTTACAGACGCCGAAGCTCTGGACGCATTTTGCTTGCTCTCCAGAGTGGAGGGCATTATACCCGCACTTGAACCGGCACATGCCATTGCCTACGCTGCAAAGTTTGTGCCTACGCTTGACAAGGACAAGATAGTAATCATATGCCTATCCGGTCGAGGAGACAAAGACGTACATACTGCAGCTAAACACTTGGGGGTGTCCTTGTGAGTTTGACCAGGTTAGAACGAGTTTTCGGTGCTGAAGCACCGTCCAATTGTCGAATTGGGCGTCCTGCATATCGAAAAGCCCTGATTTGCTTTCTTACTTGTGGCGACCCCGATTTGAACTGCACCATCGACCTTGTAAAAGCAGTCGCCGCTGCCGGTGCTGACATAGTTGAGTTGGGAATACCTTTTTCAGATCCTTTAGCGGACGGCCCTACCATCCAATCTTCGAGCTACCGAGCACTTCAAGCAGGAACAACGGTTTCTGATGTGATCAAGTGTGTCGAGGCGATACGAGAAGCTTCGGAAGTGCCGTTGGTATTGATGACATACTTTAACCCCGTATATAACTACGGTCTCGAACGGTTTGCGAATGATGCAGCGTCTGCAGGCGCAGATGGGGTAATTATGACAGACCTACCCATAGAGGAAATTGCACAGTGGAAATCTGTTGCCGACACTGCAGAGCTGGCAACAGTACTGCTGGTTGCGCCAACCAGTACGAAGGAAAGGATAGAACGAATAGCTAAGATGGCGAGTGGGTTCATATATTGTGTTTCTAGGACCGGCGTAACCGGGGCTGGAGACACGCTGCCTGGGGAGGTCGTTGAATTAGTAAACCGCACTAAATCGGTAACCGACCTGCCTGTTGTAGTCGGGTTCGGAATTTCCAAACCTGAACACGTGAATAAAGTTCTGCAGTATGCAGACGGTGCAGTGGTCGGCAGCGCTTTGGTAGACTTGATAGCACGGCATCATCATACAGGCGATGTGCTTGAACGAGTGTCGGAGTTCGTTCGGTCGCTCAAGGGGTAGGTCTGGATGTTCACCAAAGAACAATTCGCTAAGCTGATGGATTCTACTCTGCTGAAGCCGACAGCAACAAAAGAAGACATCATAAGGCTGTGCGAAGAAGCAATACACTATCACTTTGCGACGGTAGTTGTATTTCCGTACTGGCTGCCCCTTGCGCGCCGCGTGCTGCAAGGATCAGATGTGAAGCCTGCGACTGTGGTTGGCTTTCCATTCGGTGCGAACTCTAAAGCGGTCAAACTTTACGAGGCCCGGAACGCAGTCAGCAACGGAGCCAAGGAACTGGATGTCGTTATCAACATTTCGGCCCTTAAGTCCGGAGAGCGCGGGGTCGTCGAGAGCGAGGTTAGAGAGATCGTAGACACTGCCCGGCTTACAGGAATGACCCAGGACGCCAAGGGCACAGTGGTAAAGTTCATTATTGAGTGCTACTACCTCACAGACGACGAAAAGAAGATAGCCTGCGAAATCATACGCGATGCGGGAGCCGACTTTGTAAAGACATCAACCGGCACTGCTCCCGGAGGAGCAACAGTAGAAGATATACGCCTTATAAGAAACATAGTAGGTCCTGATATGGGCGTGAAGGCCGCTGGAGGAATTCGAACTACAGAGCAGGCAATGGAGATGTTGGATGCCGGTGCCAGCAGGATAGGAACGTCCAGCGCGGCTGCCATTGTTGAGGGATACGTGCCGGAAGACTATCTTGAGAGTGCAGGCAGGCGCAAATAACCCGATAGTTTTAGAAGGCGACTCCGGAATTGTCGTTCGAGTACCCCATAGTGCAGAATGCGATCGGTCTACTCAACCGCGATGAAGACCTACGTTAACCCTGGCATCGTTATCCGCAGAATCGACCTCGGCGAGAAGGATAGGATTCTCACCATATATACCAAGGACTATGGAAAGCTGTCAGCTGTAGCGAAAGGCTGCCGAAGACCTGGTAGCAAACTGGCTGGACCCAGTGAACCATTCGTCTACAGCAAAATGATGTTCGCTTGCGGCAGAGACCTAGATATTCTAACCCAGGCAGACGTTCGCGAATCATTCCCCAATATCAGAAGCTGTATAACGACGACTGCGCACGCAATATACTTGCTGGAGCTTATCGATAAGTTCAGTGAAGATAGGCAACCGAACGCAGAGCTTTTTGATATTCTCTTGAGTGGTCTGTATATGCTCGAAGGAGGAACCGACCCCGAACTCACGGCGCGTTACTTTGAGCTGCAACTTCTTAGAACTCTCGGTTACGAACCTCACTTCGAAGCTTGTTTGCGTTGTGGGAACTTGCCACGATCGGGGCTGGTCGTCTTCAGTCCCTCACTCGGAGGGGTTCAATGTCAGCTTTGCGGGGCTCTGCCGAGCGATGGTATGTTGGTACCGGTTGCGCTAATCTCGTACGTCAAAGCCCTCAAAACGGCGGAACCGAATCGCATTCGTGAACTGCAGTTCCCTGCAGGAGCGCGTCGGGATCTAGCGCGCGTCCTGAAATGGCACATCAGATACCGATTGGACAGCGATTTGAAAAGCACCGCATTCCTGCGGGAATCACAGTCCAACACAGCACCCCAAGTAAGCCCAAGATGAATCTGCAGGAAGCTCAAGCGAGGTTTGGGAACAACTCGTACTTATAAGGGGTCTAGTAAATGTGGGGCGAATGGGGATTTGCAGCACCGTGTTGACAGCCGATAGTCGCTGTGCTAGTATAGCCGTTAACTCGAGATGTACGACTTTCACTGAGACTCCCATTCAGGATTCAAGATACCGAGAATAATCTTCGGAAGAAGGGGTGGTGCAGCAGGTTAGTAAGTAGGGTTGCAGTTCGGTTTAGCTTCATTGTATGCTAATTCCATCTTTCCAAGACCCGCGATGCGGGAACGCAATCTCTTTGGCGAGGAGATGACTTTATGCGACGGACGAAGGGTTTCACACTGATTGAGCTATTGGTTGTTATAGCGATCATAGCTATTTTGGCGGCGATATTGTTTCCTGTATTTGCTCGTGCTCGGAAGGCGGCGATGGCGAGCACTTGTCAATCGAACTTGAAGCAGATAGGGAATGCGATGAAGATGTATTTGTCGGATTGGGACGACACTTATCCGACGAACCGTGCGAAGACGGGGAACACTTTAAGTGTTATATTGCCGACTGTGATGCTTTCTCCGCCTGATCCGCTGCCTGGTCAGACGGAGCCTCCGAAGTTTTTGTATAGTATCAACTGGGTAGAGGGTCTTTACAGTTATGTTGAGCA
>JARYME010000140.1 GCA_029907315.1 Armatimonadota bacterium
GTCAAACATGAAGCCAGCATAGCTGCGAGACGGATCCAACTCCGAAAGCGAAGCCACCACAAGACCAGATGGATCGATTACTGTTCCAGTCGCGGAACCCTTGCTTTCCTCTTTTTCGCTCTCACCGGGGAAGCTCGTCTCGACAACGAATTGGACCGTTACAACAGCCTGTTTGTTTGCTTCGATGATCTTTCTGGCATCCTCTACCACGGCACACCGGCAAGCCGTTTGAGAACCCAACACAACTAGCACAACGACTACAAACACTCCAATCCTGGCTTTCACTTTGCCCTCCCGCTCGCACCAAACCTAGATCAAAACTGGAACGAGCCCTTTGTAAGAATAAGAATCGGAACCTACTATTCGGACCAGACAGGCTGCACCTCCACAAAGACGGTGTGAATACCACGTCTGACCTGGAAGACCACGGCCTTCGGTTTATTCTTTTCTATCTTTGCCATTACCTGTTTGAGACCGTCGAGACCCAAAATTCGCGTACCGTCGATTTCGGTAATAACATCCCCTGCTCGCAGGCCGCCTAGGGCCGCCCAGCTCCCCTCAGAGACGCTCTCAACATACGCACCCACCACATCCTTACCGACGTTGCCTTCAGCTCGGTCAGAGAACGCTATGTCGCGTGCCGTAAACTCGAAGTGGTCATCCTTATATTTCTCGTAGTCTTCGGCTGGCTTCGGTGATTCCTCCAGCGTAACTTCTACAGTGATCTCTTTGCCGTCGCGGATGACACCGAGTTTCACTTTCGTGCCTATGTCGTACTGCCGAATCAAAGCAGGAAAGACGTCTTCGTCGGACTCGTGTTCTGCAGGGATGTCTTCCCCATCGAGCTTCACGATCAAGTCGCCCACTTTCAAACCGGCCTTTTCAGCTTGCGACCCCTCGTGCACTCGCGTCACTCGAACCCCGGTGATCTTGGGCATTCCCAATTGCTGCGCCAGTTCTCGATTGATCACTTGTGTGTCAATAGCGAGCCACGCTTTGCTTATCTCCGCACCGGGTTGCGGCGGTTCTTGCTTACCGACTTTAACTACGGTCGCTAAGCGCTTGCGATTCCTGAGAAACTCAACTAGTACCGGGGTGGGCTCACTCTTACCCTCGGTAAGCCTCTTAGTCACTTCTCGAAGGCCCGTAAGATCCTTGATAACCTCGTCGCCTACTTTGATGATAACGTCCTCCTCCTGCAAGGGAGGTTTTGCCGTGCCGGCAGGGCCGCTGGGCAGTACACTTTGCACCAAGACCCCATCCTGTGAATCAAGCCTCATCTCTTTTTGCATGAGGTAAGTAATGTTCGAAGCACATATTCCCCACGCTTTAATCTCGTGCTGTTTTTCGCTAGCTTTCGGCCGCTCAGCGGGGGTTATAGTCAGAGTTATTTCCTTTCCGGCTCGGAGTATCTTTGCCTCCACAGGCTTGTTCGGCTCCAGATCGGCTACAAACTGATTGAAAATGGGTATGTCCTCGCGGAATCGAGCTGTGACTTCTCTTCCCGCAAGACTAACTATTACGTCGCCTGGCTTGAGGCCCGCAGCCTCCGCCGGGGTGCCATCCAGCACGTTGCTTACCAAGATCCCTTTTTCCAGATTTGACGACTTGAGTAGCGGCTGAACCTCGATTCCCAACCAGCTCCTGATAACCCGACCATTCTTTATGATTTGCTCTGCAACTTCCCTCGCCAAGTTGCTGGGTATTGCACCCGAAAGTCCAAAGCTAATCTCATTAATGCCCACAATCTTACCGTTGACATCTACTAGAGGTCCGCCGGAATTGCCCGGGCGTATCAGTGCATCATGACCTATCCACCGCACCATAGAGCCCACCGGCTCGCCTTCAAGAGTAAAATCTTCTTCCGTGATCAACTCTTTCGGAAGAATCATTTCTGTGTTACTGATCATGCCCATAGTCACAGACTGCGAAAGAGCAAAGGGACAACCCATGGCGAACACTTTGTCGCCTACCTCAAGTTTGCTTGAGTCACCGAACTCGGCGTACGGGAAAGGTTTGCCATCTGGGGATATCAGCTTGATGACGGCTATGTCGGCAAGGGGATCCGTGCCCACCAGTTTCGCCTCCACCTCGCGCTTATCAGCCAAATTGCACACGATTCGCTCGGCATCCATCGCCACGTGGTGATTGGTTACGGCGTAACCCTCGGGCGATATGATAACGCCGCTGCCGAAGGATTCCGTCTTGACTTCGCGCCCCTGCCGGTAGTCTGCGGAGACCACGTGTATTCTTATCAAAGCAGGTCGGACAGCTTCGACGGCAGTCGTCATTTCGAGCTTGATGCCGTCTTCAGCTGCTTGTGTGCCTCCCGCAAGTACACCGATTAGGAGTATTAAACCGACAGCGCCGACTCTTGCAATCATTGTGGTAGTCTTCCTTTCTTTCCGTCCTCTTCAGCCAAAGCGCATGTAATCTCTGAAGAACGCCAAGTGTCTACCCGTGTAATTCCCTTCCTGGAATGGGTTCTCCTTCAAGCACAGACTCGACAAGGGCAATCATGTCCTAGGACCACTACGCCTTTGCAGCGTGCTGCGTTGACATACCCCGCACCGCGTGCTAATCTACCCCAGATACAATTTGACTGCCGTAAGCTGGAAGGTGCTCAATGAGAGTTCTGAGACTTCATGGTCCGATGGACCTTCGTATGCACGACGAGCCAATCCCCACTCCTGCGGCGGACGAGGTACTGGTCCGCATCAAATCGGTCGGTATCTGCGCATCAGACCTGCACTACTACAGAGAGGGACGGATCGGATCGACTGTAGTAACTTCGCCCATTGTTCTGGGACATGAGGCGTCGGGAGTTGTTGAGTCGGTGGGGACAGAAGTCACTGATCTCAAACCCGGAGACCATGTCGCGCTTGAACCTGCTAAGCCGTGTCTTAAGTGCGAGTGGTGCCTGAAGGGGCACTACAACGTATGCCCTGGAATCCCCTTTTTTGGTACACCGCCTGTGGACGGATGCCTTCGAGACTACATAACATGGCCCGCAAGACTGTGTCTTAAGGTAGGGGAATCCCTGACGTTCGATGAGGCAGCAATGCTTGAGCCGCTTGCTATCGGCCTTTACGCCTGCGACCTGGCTGCTCCAAATCCCGACGACGTCGTGGCTATCCTTGGCGCCGGCGGCATAGGGCTTTCCGTTCTACAAGCAGTTCGAACAGCGGGTGTGAAGCGAGTAATTGTCAGCGAACCTGTGGAAGCACGCCGATTGGCAGCGCTCAAGCTCGGCGCCACCCAGGTGACCACGCCGACGACAGCAGAACAAGACATCGCAAAATTCACAAATGGCCGGGGAGCAGACATTGTTATCGAATGCACCGGCGAGGATGACGCCGTAAGGCAGACTGCACGCATAGCTAGAGTGCTGGGGAAAATATTGATTGTTGGCATTCCCTCCAGCGATACTTACCCGTTTGACGCATCCGACGCGCGTCGCAAACAGCTTACCGCTATATTTGTGCGACGCAGCAACAAGACAACCGAGCGAGCCGCGGAACTGGTCGCCCAAGGTAAAATGGATGCCGCTGTGCTTGCTACCCACAGATTCCCTTTGGAAAAGACTGCTGAAGCGATGGAGTTAGCATTCTCCAAGAGCGACGGCGTGATACGGGCTATCGTGGTAGTCAGTGAATAGACGGATTGCACGTATGAAAGAGCTAGCACTTAGAGTTTCGTGAGGTGACAAACGTGTACAAGCTGCGCTTCCGACAAGTTCATCTCGACTTTCACACTTCGCCACACATCACCGGCATAGGTGAGAAGTTCGACAAGAAGAAATGGCAGGAAGCACTGAAAGTTGGGCGAGTAAATTCGATAACCTGCTTCTCCAAGTGCCACCACGGATGGAGCTACCATCCGACGAAGGTTGGTAGGATGCATCCGCATCTCAAGTTCGACCTCCTGCGCGCCCAGATGGACGCTTCGAAGGAAATCGGAGTCAACGTCCCAATCTACCTCTCGGCAGGCGTCGACAACGTTATGGCAGAAGAACACCCGGAGTGGCGAGAAATATCGATTGAGGGCGCATTCCAGGGCTGGACAGGTCCGCTCAACAGGCCCGGTTTCAAAACCTTATGTTTCAACACACCCTACCTGGACTACCTGTGCGAGCAGATACGCGAGGCGGTGCACCTCTTTCCTGAATGCGATGGAGTGTTCTTGGACATCATTCACCAGGGACCATGCTGCTGCAAGTGGTGCATGGACTATATGTTCAAGAACGGGCTTGATCCGGACAAACCCGAAGACCGTCAGAAATGCGCACAGGCAGCGCTCCTGCGGTACTACCGCGAAGCTACGGCAGCCTGTCGATCCGAACGACCGGACATGCCTGTTTTTCACAACAGTGGACATATCCGCAAGGGCAAGCGGGAGCTTCTTCAGTTTTTCAGCCACCTAGAGCTCGAGTCTCTACCAACGGGGGGCTGGGGGTACGATCATTTCCCAATGTCTGCCAAGTACTGTCAGCACACCGGTTTGGATTACCTGGGAATGACTGGCAAATTCCACACCACCTGGGGTGAATTCGGCGGCTACAAGCATCCCAATGCGCTTCGGTACGAATGTGCAGCGATGCTTGCCCACGGATCCAAGTGCTCCGTGGGAGACCAACTCCATCCCTCTGGGGAGATGGATCTCACAACTTACACCTTGATCGGAGAGGCCTACAAAGAGGTCGAGGCGAAAGAGCCTTGGTGCGATGATGTGACGCCCGTGGCTGATATCGCCGTGTTGTCCAGCGAAGCTGAGACCGAAGACAGGAATCCCGATACCGGAGCTGGTCGAGCGCTTTTCGAAGAGCATTTCCTCTTCGACCTGATCGACCGACAGGTAGACTTCGCGCCGTACAAGATGATTATTCTGCCTGACGTCATTCGCATCGACGACGAATTGAAGCGCTACCTAGAGCGGTACTTGGCTAACGGCGGCAAACTGCTGCTGACCGGTAAGAGTGGTCTTACCGTTGATGAATCGGAATTTGCACTGGATATAGGAGCAAAGTACGAAGGCGAAAGTCCATTCCAGCCCGATTACATAGATTTTGGCTCGGAGGATGAGCAGGTTTCGGCGCTAGCGCCGTCCTTTGTGCGAAGCCCGCTGGTTATGTATCTGAGGTCCCAGCAGGTTAAACCGACAACAGGTGAACCGCTGGCGCACATTCGGAGACCGTACTTTAACCGGACTTGGAAGCATTTCTGCAGTCACCAGCATGCTCCCGCAGCAGACCGCACAGGCTACCCGGCAGCCGTGCGGCACGGCAATATTTTGTACCTGGCTCATCCCGTGTTCTCGATTTATAACGCCCTGGGTGCTGTGGCGTATCGGCAGTACGCCGCGAACGCCGTCCGGCTCCTTTTGGGAAGCGACATAAGCCTCGAAACCAACCTACCCTCAGTTGGGCGCGTAACTCTGATGGACCAAAAGCCTCACAACCGCTACGTGCTCCATCTGCTTTATGCAAACACGATATCACGGGGCGCACAGGTTCATTTGTCGCCTGAAGGATATGTGCGAGACTCGAACCGTATAGAGATAATAGAGGACCTGTCTCCTCTGCACGACGTAGTTGTTACTCTCAAACTGCCGAGAACCGTGAGGCGAGCTGTCCTGCAGCCGCAGGGGCAGGAAATACCGCTCGAGTCGGTTGACAACAAAGTGAAGCTCACAATCAGCGAGTTCACGTGTCACCAGGTGGTCGCACTTGAGTATTAGCCTTTGGGGTGTCAAGATGGCTGAGTTTCCTCGAACAGTCGTAGGTGGATTGTCGTTGCCTCGTATGATCATCGGAACCAACTGGTTCTTCGGCTATAGTCACTGCACACCTGCAAAGAACCAGCTTATAAAGCAATCTTTCGCTGACCCGAAGGCGCTGGCGGACGTGCTCGAAGTGTTTCTCCGCGCAGGGGTCAACGCCGTGATGGGATATGCCGACGGGCCGAACCTGCAGGATGCAAAGAAGGACGCAGAGGACCGCGTCGGCGCAGAGCTCATATTGATAGCCACACCTGGTCTGCCGTTTACAAGCGAGGGCTTGGTTCTTGACGAGGTTGCACGAATCCTAGATAACAACGCGCGACTCGGTGCGCGTATTTGTATGCCGCACACGTCAGTAACGGACGTATTGGTCGACCGGTTGACAAGACGCATCAGGCAAATGGATACGGTTTGTCAGATGATCCGCGAGCGCGGTATGATCCCCGGCTTGAGCACGCATCTGCCCGAAACCATTATTTTTGCCGACGAGACGGGACTTGACGTGGAAACATACATAGCCATCTACAATGCTATGGGGTTCTTGATGCCTCTCGAAGTCGACTGGACGGCCCAGATCATTCGCAGCGCCAAAAAGCCAGTGATAACCATAAAACCTATGGCTGCAGGCCAGATACGGCCTTTCCAAGCTCTCAACTTTGTTTGGAACACGATCCGACCGCAGGACATGGTAACCGTAGGAACCATGACGCCGGCGGAAGCTCAGGAATTAATCGACCTCTCGCTAGCGATACTGAATAAGCATAATGCAGAAATCGAACTGCAAGAGACCAGATCGAAATCCGTCTATAAGCCAAGAGACGAACAACGCAGCGAGCAAAGTTCATAAAAGGAGGTTGTCAACATGGACAAAGTAAGGTTCGGCTACGTCGGCTGCGGCTTTATGGCACAAGCGGTACATATCCCGAATTTTGCAAGTATTCCAGATTGCGAATTCGTCGCGCTCGCAGAAGTCCGAAGCGACATTCGTGAGCGCGTTGCCGACCGATATCACATACCCAAACGATATGCTCATCACCTCGAAATGGCTCAGGACCCTGAGATAGACGCTGTTGGCATATCCGCAGGCTATGCCGCACAAGGCGAAATGGCAATAGATTTCTTAAAAGCC
>JARYME010000141.1 GCA_029907315.1 Armatimonadota bacterium
GGAGCTGCGGCAGAGGTGGCGCGGTTGCGCAGGGAAATCAAGGAAATGGGCCCTGTAAACACGGGCGCCATTCAGGAATACCAGCGTATAAAGGAACGTTGGGACTTCCTCACTGAACAGCGTACTGATCTCGAAAATGCAAGAGCGCAAATAATGGAAGCCATCAAAGAGATAGATACGAATACGCGAGGGATGTTTCTTCAGGCATTCGCGGATGTATCGACGAGCTTCCAAACAACTTTTTCGAAGCTCTTCGGCGGCGGTACGGCGAAACTAGCTTTGACCAACCCCAGCGATATATTGGAAACGGGAATAGAAATTTCCGTTCAACCGCCTGGTAAGAAAATGCAGGATCTGGCGCTGCTTTCTGGTGGAGAGAAGGCTCTGACAGCTGCCGCGTTGATATTTGCTTTGCTGATGGTCAGACCCAGTCCTCTGATAGTGCTGGATGAGGTGGATGCTCCCCTTGACGAAAGCAACGTCGAACGCTTCGCCGACTTGGTGCGTTCGTTTGCAGTAGGCTCACAGTTCTTGGTCGTTACACACAACCGTGCCACCATGGAAGCGGCGCACAGCCTCTACGGTGTTACAATGCAAGAGCCGGGCGTTAGCAAACTCGTGTCCGTGCGGTTGGTCTCTGAGGGTTCTGCCGACAGCACGCTGTCGACAGGATCAGAGGCTGTTGGAATGCGGGAAGCTTGACAAAAGTGCAAAGCAATTGCGTTGAGCAACTTTTGCGGTTATAATGCGCTACCGGGAATGGAAAAGTTCCTGAGGGAACAATTCCCTGGGAAATTGACGTAATCCAAGGCAACCGGTAGTCATTTGCGCTGCGTAGCTAAAGAAGGAACTCCCAGAAAGCAATAATACGTATTGCCGGTCATAATAAGGCACGGGCGTCGGTAAGGAGGTATTCGCGTGAAGAGGCTGATAGTTGCTTTACTCGTCGGTGTGTGCGCTGCAGCATCGCTGAGTGGATTGGCAGTCCCTGCGGCAGGGCAGGATTCCGGCTCTTCGAGCAGCTCGTCTGCTTTGCCGGCAGCGTCTGCCGTGGACGAAAACTACCGACTGACCGAAGAAGACGTAATACAACTCGATGTGTGGAATGAGCCTCAGCTTTCGAAACAACAGCTCCAGATAACCCCAGATGGAAAGGCCAACATCGCTTTTATCGGTGAGGTGCAAGCGGCCGGTCTGACCCAAAAAGAGCTTGCGGACTTGGTCTCGAAGAAACTGGAAGAAGCTGGCATCGTGGCAAATGCCAGAGTGCAAATAACGTTGCTTTCCATACATAAGCCCCGTTGTCGCGTTCTCGGAGCTGTGAATCGCCCAGGAGAGGTCACATTCAAGGAGGGCGATACTATCATGGACGCAATCGCCCAAGCAGGAAGCTACCAGGAGAACGCTTGGTTGGAGAAAGCGACTCTCACGCGAAAGGGCTCCGATAAACCGATACCTATCGATCTGCGTAAATTGTTCAACTACGGTGACTTGTCGCAAAATCTGGAGCTCAAGAACGGCGATACGATCTTTATACCGCCTGCAATATACTCCAGCCAGATATACGTGTTGGGCTTCGTTGCGCGCCCGGGCATTTATCCCTTGAAGGAAAAAACCACAGCCTTGGCAGCGATTACCCTCGCTGGCGGTCCTACTGATAGAGGTAGGCTGACCGGGACTGTTGTAATTCGCGGTGCGCCTGGTAATCCGCAGCGAGTAAAGTGTGACCTGGCAAAGTTGATAAACGAGGGCGATTTGAGTCAGGATGTTGTTCTTGAGCCGGGAGACGTTGTAATTGTGCCGGAAACGAAGCGGCCCAGATGGGACGTCATATCACAGTTGCTCAATACTGTTGTCAACATAGGCTATCTGCGGCGCTACGGCATATTCTGAATTGGCGCGCCGACCTATCGGCGCCTTGCAGTTAAAGCTAGAAGATCAAAATTAGAATTCAGGGCGACAGGTCAGGAGGCACTCAGTGGAATTCTGGCGTTATTACAGAATCATACGTAGAAGGCGATGGCTCATCATCCTCGGTATGGTTGTGTGTGTGGGAGCGGTCGCGGCGCATATTATTTTCTCTCCCCAGATGTACACGGGACGCACGACACTAATGGAATCCCTTGGTATGTCAAAGGAGGGTGTTTCTCCGTTTCCGGAGATGCGTTCGCCTGTACTTCTGGACATGCAGGTGCGGCTGTCCAACCTAGCGAGCCTTGCTACAAGCAACAAGGTAATGCAGGACGCCATAATGATGCTGAGAGATCTCGGTTCGATATACTCCGACCAGGAGCTCTTGGCGGCGACCAAAGTCGAGCCGGTCAGAGATACGAACATTCTGGCAATAGAAGTGACCTTGCCTGATCCTGTGGAGGCGAAAAAGGCTGCCGATGTCATTGCCACTGCATTCAAGAACGCTTACAAAGAACTGAATACTGAGGCCGTCGAAAAAAGTCGCGAGTTCATAGAAGCCCAGATAGAGTCCACGCGTCGAGAAATGATCAGGGCGCAAAACGCGCTGCGTCGGTTTAAGGAACAGAACCAGATAGTTGATATTCAGTTGGCCAGCCAATCTGTTGTTCAGCGTCTTGCTCAAGTGAAAAGCGAACTGAACAGCGCCACGGCGGCATATGAGGCAGCCAAAGCCAGCGCAAAACGTTTGGAAGCAGATCTTGCAAAAATGCCGCAGTGGCAGGAAGCGAGCCGGCAGACGTCGAGAGATCCAATTTGGCAAAGCTTGATGGACCAGCTAGTCAAGCTGGAAGCTGCTCGGGCTTCTATGACTTCTGGCGGACCAGGCCAGTACAGGCGTTTGCCGAACCACCCCGATGTGGTAGCACTCGACAGCCAGATCCAGGACATCAAGGCCAAACTCAAGCAGGTTCAAGAAACCTCCGTAGCTGCCGTGACAATGGCGCAGAATCCTAACCGAACGTCTGCCATAGACCGTTGGATAGTGGCCAAAGTTGAAGAGGCAAGTGCGGACGCTCGACGCAAAGCGATGAATCAGGTACTTCAGGACGTTCGGCAGGAGTTGGCTTCTTTGCCCGAAAAAGAAGCCAAGCTGGCTGAGCTGGATACCGATGTCAAAGCTGCGACTCAGACATACGGTCTGATGCGCTCAAAGCTCGATGAAGCAAAGATTACTGAGCAGCAAGCTAGGCAGGAGCGCGCGCTAAAAACGATCGATCCTGCCTATGTATTTCCTGTCAGCAAGAGACCTCTTCTCAAGCTCGTGCTGGCGCTGCTTTTGAGTCCTATTCTGGGGATAGGACTTGCGTTCTTACTACACTACACCGACAACACAGTCAGAACGCCGCAGGACGCAGAGAAGCTGCTCGGCCTGCCTGTGCACGCTGCTATTCCTGCAGCTCGCGCACACTCTTTGCCTCGCCAGAAGTGCCCCGAGGTGATGCATGTTTCATATCAGATGCTTACATCGAATCTTTGGATTGCACATCAGAACCTAGGTGTCAACTCCGTTGCCTTGGTAAGTGCCGAGCCTGATGTGGGCAGGAGTATTACCGCTTCCAATCTGGCAGTAGCCTTGGCTGGCGAGGGCGCAAGGGTCATACTTGTCGATTCAGACTTCAGGCAGCCTGCGCAGCATTTGATATTCGGTGTGGACAACAAGGTCGGCTTGAGCAATTTGCTCAGCGGTGGAGCGGTAATGGAAGACGTGCTTGCGACTACAAGAGTCCAAGGTCTCTTGTTAGTGCCTTCCGGGCCGATACCAGACAATCCCGTTAAGCTGCTACGTGCTCCAGAGATGAGGGAGTTCGTTGACCAAGCTAAGCAAGTAGCAGATTTCGTAATCTACGATACCCCGGCTGGAATAACTTTCCCAGACGCGTTGCTTGTTGCCGCTGATGTCGGCAGTGCTCTAGTGGTGCACTGTGCTGGACGGGTGCCCAGAGGCAGCGAAGAAGAGTTCAAGGCAAAGCTTGAATCGGCGGGGGTCCAGTTATTGGGAGCCGTGCTGAACAAGGTCGGAAGAGAAGACTTCAGCGGATACTTCCATTATTACCGCTCATACGAGGGTGTGGCAGTCCCGCAGCTGCCCGGCAAAAAGAGCTGATCGGATGTGACATAGCAGGGAGCAGGTGCCGAGTTGTTTAGTCCTGCGCAGACAGCTCTCAGTGCCTAAATCAGCCGCAATGGAGCCCCTTGGGAGCTCGCGGCGGCGGCATTTGTTGTTGTAAGCACGCAAAATGTCAAATATGCAAGATACTCTGGTTGAGAAAACCCAACCTTCAGCTGAGGTAGTCCCAGATACAAGCAGACTGCAGCGTCTAGTGTTTCTCGGCGTTGCAGGGGTAGTTTTTCTGATTGTCCAATGGCCTCAGCTCCGCGACTGGTGGAAAGTGTGGGAAGCACCTTACAGCTACTTCTCGCACGGTCCACTCGTGCCGTTCATCGCAGCGTACATGGTCTGGGCTAATCGGAAGCGCTTGGCTGCTGTGCAGTTCCGTTATTGGTGGCCCGGGTGCCTGGTTTTGTTAATTTCTGTTGCGATGCTCCTTACTGGAAACTGGATAGAATCTGCATCGCTGCGGGCGGGTGCCTTTCTCTTGATGATTTTTGGTATTCTCTTGTCGCTTATAGGACCTAGTGCTACTCGGGTGCTTGTCGTTCCAGTACTATTTCTTGTTACGATGATTCCTCTCGCACCGAGCGTATTGGACAGCGCTACCGGTCGCCTGCAGATACAGTCGGCAGCAGTCGCGGCAAAGGTGTTTCGGTTAACGGGACATGAGGCCCAACTTCAGGGTTCCACTATTTACTCTTCCGACCTACCCGAGCCTCTTATAGTGGGAATTCCGTGTAGTGGTTTGCGGACTCTCATTTCGCTCACCACGTTCACGATCTTTTTCATTTACCTAATCCGAGCTGCCTGGTGGAAGAAAGCAGTCTTGCTTGCGATGGCCTTCCCGCTCAGCATTCTGACGAACTCTCTTCGCATAGCGATGATAGGTTATGTTGGCTTCTTCACAGGTTCTGCCGAAGCCATGCACAAGTTCCACGATTACAGCGGGTATATTGGTCTGGCAATTTGTTTTGGCATACTTTTCGGCATAGCCAAATTGATTAAGGCAAACACCTTTGGTTTACAGGAGCCCAAAACCGCACGCGCGTCGGTCCAGGTGCTCGTACGTAGACCAGTGCACGACGCAGTTGTTGGCATTCTGGCGATAGTCTTGGTTGGCGGGGCAGGGCTCGCCCAGGCGTACGGCAGCCCTTTGGCACCAAAGACGAAGGGTCACATAGACCGGTCGGCGATACCGATGGCGTTCGGCAAATGGGTGGGGCAGGACGCAGAAATAGACAAGCTTACAAGAGAATGGCTGAAATCTGGCGACTTGCTTCACCGAGTCTATGTTGAACATTCGGACTACGGCCGCGAGGTTGACGTTTTCATAACGGCTTCCAAAGATCCAGATGCATTCCACGATCCTCATATGTGTCTTCAAGGCGGTGGAAGCCCCATATCGGATGACAAGCTGATAACTCTGAAGTTCACGCGTCCAAAGCCTATTGTTGTCCGAGCAACGTTTTTGGAGTCTGCCAACGATTACGACCATTTCATAGTTGTCTACTGGTACATGCTTGGCACCGACAGTATGCCTAGAACAAGCGACGTCTGGGCAAAAAATAGGGCGGAGTTGGTGAAGGATCTCAAGTGGCTTATACTGCATCCGGGTGGAGGTGACGAACTCAAAAAACGAGTTGAATCCAGGCAGTTCAAATGGTATAGATTCTCGACAATGGTCCTGAATGACACACAGGCCGACCTACGGTACCTGAAAGAGTTTATTCGTGAATTCGTGGCGCACACGAAGGACTTCGGAAAATGAGGATCACCGGACCGGTACAATTCCTTATCGGGAAGATTGTAGGCTTGGGGAGTGTCCTTTCCAAGTACGGTTCCAGAGGCGGAATCTTTAGTAGACTGAGGTTCATACTATCTTCGCCTTGGCGCAAGTTCATCAGGACCTCACTCGTAGTCGTTGGACTTGCTCTTTTCCTCGGAGCACAGCTTGTTCTGGCTCGGGCGATTACCGACCTCGAACGCTGGTGGTTCCTAATTCTAATGGGCTTCGTGGCGCTGGGAGCTGCTGTCCTGGCGGTTAGATCGGTCATTTTGATGTTTGCTATTTGGCTGGTGCTTGTGCCGTGGACTTGGCACTTTCCGATTAGGTCGGCGAAATACTACTTCGGTTTCGACCTCCTCGCGATCACATTGATCACGGTCATCGTGATAGCTAGGGTTCTGGCACGTAGAGTTCGCTTGCCGTCTCTTTGTCTAGCTGAGTGGCTGTTGTTGTTGTCTGTAGGCTATGTCAACCTTTGGCCTATATTACAGAAAAGAATTGAAGAGGGCACTTGGGGGCTGGGAACGCTGGGGGATGTGTGGCGTCTCGTTCTTGTGCCTCCTGTCGTCTATTTTACTCTTCGCAGTGCTGTCGAGTCTGAACGCCATATTCGTTTGCTCGTCTATACCTTGGTTGCAATAGGCGTCTTGTGGACGATCTCTGGCTTCTATGAGCACTACACGGGTTACCAATGGCACAGTGCGCTTACCGGGAGACTCGTGCCGTTGGAATGGCGTGATGTCGGAAAAGGTC
>JARYME010000142.1 GCA_029907315.1 Armatimonadota bacterium
CAGCTTTATGCCATCCCTTTCTACCATGGCAAGAAATGCCTTTACCACGCGCGGATCAAATTGCGTGCCTGCGCCGCGCCTAAGCTCGTCCATAGCTTGGTCCAAGGTTTTTGGTTCTCTGTACCTCCGGCGCTTCTCTGCTCCACACCTAGGACAAACCCTTGGCCTCGAACCGTCCGGCGGTTTGTAACTGCACGAATCGCACGTCCATTCGAGACTCATTTCCCGATCGTCCGTCATTGCATCGAATGCGTCGGCAGCTGCAATAATCGCCGCCTCGATCGGGATCTTTGACCCATTACCGTTTCCTACTGGATAACCTGCTCCGTTATACCACTTGTGATGATACTTGATCCAGTCCACTATTCCTTCCAAGAAGTCGAGATGGCTTATGATTTCGGCTCCTTTGACCGGATGCTCTTTTATCTGTGCCCATTCTTCCTCTGTGAGCTGAGAAGGCTTATCGAGTATCTCTTCGCTAACCCCTATCTTGCCGATATCGTGTAGCAAACCAGCGACTTTCATATAACGAATGCTTTCGGCAGGCAGACGCAGCTCGCGGGCAATGCGCTCAGACAGTTCGGCTACACGCTTGAGATGTCCTCTAGTATATGGATGATAATGCTGCATGTAGGTTGCTAGGGTAGCGATGGTATTAAGGTAAGCTTCCCTCTCGCGAACCCAGTGCGCGAAGAAGTCCCTCAAGGCTAAGACCGGAGCGATTGCCAAAATGAACCCCAAGACCCCTATTCTCGCATATAAATAGGCAAGTAACAGCGCAACCACAGAGAGAACAATCTGACCCTTTACTATTGGAAGTGCCGTTTCGATAACAGCCAGCCGCATCCTGAGCAGGACGCCATAGAGTCCCTTCGTGCCCGGTATGGGGTCGACCGCGGCTGTGCCTATTGCATATTCCGCTACGTGTGCACCGGCTGAGACCGCGACGAGAGCAACGAATGGCAAAATAAAGTTCGTAACAACTTGGAAGTCGCCACCTGCATTTATGAGGAACCGGCCGCCCAGCCAGTGGTATACAAGTCCGCCCGGACCCACATCCGCTACGATGCACGCGACGTACCAGCAGAAGTACATTGCCGCTATACTAGGAGCACGCGCCTGCCAAGTTGCTCCGATCTCCTCTAAAAACCGATAAGCCGCCCCTATCCAACCCTGTTTCGAACACAGTCGGTCCCCACAGAGCCGCGCATGTGCATGGAACGCCACACATTTGAAAACCATGGACACCGCCGCACTGACCACCCCGACCACAATGGCAGGCAGCACACCCAACACGCACGTTGCAGCCCAAAGGATAGGGCTTGTGGGGGAAACACTTACTCCTTCGTACTCGTTGAGCCTGACAGCCAGCAATTCCGCGGCGGAAATGAGGATTATGAACTGTATGGCAGAGTGCCAAGGATTGCCCTCGACTGGTAACCTCAGCCACACAACAAACGTGATGACAGCCGCAACAGCGCACAGAAACCCGGTGGCTATACTGTACGCTCTGAGCCTGTCGTCCACTGCAAACCGTCCCCTGGGCAGCACAAGCTGCCCTACCGACCGCTGCGCAGCTCAGTCGGTATCAGCGTGCTGCGAAAAATTCAAATCGAATACCGAGTATTCGAATTTGGATGTCGCCCCTTGTCGACACTGCCAATATAATTATGGCCCCCAATGGGGCCGGTATGAAGTCGAGAAATCAGAGGTGAGCCAACGGCGGGCAGATGTTGTGTATCATAGGTCACTTTGGACTAAGCCAACTCGCGGCTACTTTACCTGGGCGGCCAGATTGCCCAAGCCGAACCCGCGGTGGCAGCCAAAGTTGCCAGTCCCACGAGAACTTTCAACAGGCGACTCATGCTCAGCGTCAACCCCTTTCGGTTTTGAGCTAGCTTGCTTACCGCTATGCAAGCCGCAATCAAACCGCTTCGCTCGGGTTGATATTCCGCTTCCTGCCATACCGCTATCGCCGTTGGCTCAAATCTTGCAGGAACGCGTCTCAGGCATCTCAGCCGGAAACGCGAACCTGCTCACCGCTCGCGAGACACGAACAACCTGCGGTTCACCGCATCCAGTGTAGCATTCACCACTCCCTTCCAAATATCCTGCTTAATAACAGCAGATCCTGCAAGGAAGTTTTCGCCGCGGTCGGTAATTGTAGACACAAGCACGACTGCAACCCTACGCCCGCCGATACTTATCTCCTCCACGTCTTCGAGCGTGAACACAGCATCGCTAAGCGCCGAGCTTTGTATTGCACGCAATGTCGCCTCCGCGATAAGCTTCATTTGCGAGGCAGGAGACGACGTACCGCTTGCAGTTCCGGAATACACCACACCGTCCTTCGCCAGACGAACAGTAGCTTCAGTCCTGCACCCATCGATGGAAATGGATACGTCGGAGAACTTTAACCTGGAGTGGTCATATCGGGGTGTAGTATCTTCGACCTGGGCAACGCTAATTATCTTGTGATCGACCGAATAGCCCAACCGAGCCATGAGCGCAGATTCTATGTCGCGGACCACCTGTTTCGGCGACCTTGCGCTCCCAGCGAGAACATGGATCTCTTCGATACGACCTTGACTATCCGCCACAACGCTCGCAGCGATTACGTCTTTGAGGCGGCAGATTATCGACTCAATCTCAGTTGCACTGAACTCCCTTTGCACAGCCATTTCTGGCGGGCCTCCTTTCCCCCTTCCACTTCGGACTAGCGAAACGCTGCGCCGAGTGAGTCACTTAGCGAACTCCTGATGTGCTCTACTACGGCGTTGACTTCTTCGTCGGTTAATGTTCGGTCAGAAGATCTAAACACCAGCTCCAAGGTCAGACTTCTACATTCCGGTGGTATCTGCGGACCTTTGTAGACGTCGAGCAGGCACACTTCTTCCAGTATCCCCCCGCCGGACTTCACTACCACGTCCCGAACCTCTTTATATGTCGCGCTTTCCTTAACCACGACAGCCAAGTGCCTGTGTACTGCAGGATACTTAGGAAGCGGCTTGTAGCTGACAGCATCCGGAGCG
Source organism: Armatimonadota bacterium (assembly GCA_029907315.1). Classification (GTDB taxonomy): domain Bacteria; phylum Armatimonadota; class UBA5829; order UBA5829; family UBA5829; genus CALJES01. The sequence continues at coordinate 3,033 of JARYME010000142.1, forward strand.
TTCCGCATAAGTGCCTCGAAATCAAGTTCAAACACGCACGGTCTACCTTTGATGTCGAAAAACTCAATAGCCTCCGGCGCTACCTCGCCCAAGAAACCTATTTCTTGGCCACCTGCCAGTACTTTGGCAGCACGAGTAGGGTGAAGCAACGGATTCCGAGTACGCTCGAAGGCTACTCCTCCTATGCAGAGGCCGTCCATGAGGCTTTCAACCAACCCCTTGCACCAGAAGAAATCAGCCGCAAGCGCGTCACTGGGCAGCGACCAATTGCTGCGCCACAAGTTCCCAACCATCGCGCCGGCGATTGAACGGGTTTCGCAGATATCCCCACTTACTCGTCTGAAGACCTTGCCTATTTCGAATACCGAGACACTTTCCATACCTCGCGCCTGATTTCGGGCAATGACCTGCAGCAAATTTACAGCCAGCGAAGTGCGTAAACTATCGAGGTCCTCGCTCAAAGGGTTCCGCACTCGGACAACCTCGTTTTCCTTGCCCACTAACGACGCATACCGGCTATCGACCAAGCTGTGCGTCAAGACCTCTTGGCAGGCACATGAGATGAGTATGCGACGAACCCGTTCTGTGAATGCTCCTTCTCTGCTGTCCTTGCCTTGAAGGGACCTACACGGCAACGTCTGAGGCAGCTTGTCGTACCCATACAATCTGCCGATTTCCTCAATCAGGTCTATTTCGCGGCAGAGATCGGATCGAAAAGTGGGCACTTTGCAACGCAGAATGTCGTCCTCGAAAACAGTCTCAATCCCCAGGGAACAAAGAATCTGCACCATAACCTCAGGTTCAATCGAGGTGCCCAAGACAGCGTTTACTCGTTGCGGTCTAACGGTAAGCACAACTGGACTAACCGGGGAAGGATAGACGTCGACTATTCCCTGCGCAACGTCGCCGCCCGCGATTTGCTTTATCAGCTGTGCAGCACGCCAAGCCGCAAGATCCGTTACCCCTGGGTCGACTCCCCGTTCGAATCGATACGAGGATTCTGTGGTTAATCCGAGTCGCTTCGACGTTCGGCGAATGCCAACAGGGTCGAAATTGGCTGATTCGATCAGGATGTCTACTGTTCTATCGGTTATCTCTGTGTCGGCGCCGCCCATTATGCCCGCGAGCGCGACCGGCCGTTCAGCGTCAGCAATTACAAGCATATCGCTGTCAAGATCGCGCTTTTCGCCGTCTATTGTCGTCAGCGCCTCTCCAGTTCGGGCCCTGCGCACTATGATCTGCGGCCCTCGCAAAAGCCGGTAGTCGAATGCGTGCAGAGGTTGCCCGAGTTCGAACATAACGTAATTTGTGACGTCAACAACATTGTTTATGGGCCGCATACCAGCAGCGATGATCCGATCTCTAAGCCAACCTGGAGACGGTCCGACCGATACACCGCGTATCACAACTCCTGCGTACCTGCGGCACAAATCCGGGGCATCGATTCGAATGTTTATGAGTTGTGAGGCTTTGGGGCCGCTCTGCACGACCTCTGATGAGGGGACACGTGCCGCACGGCCGACGACAGCTCCGACCTCCCTAGCGGTGCCAAGAACAGAAAGCAAATCACCACGGTTGGGTGTTACCTTGGTATCCCAAACTATATCGTCCTGCTCACCTGAGCCCCCGAGGGCCGCAAACTCTTCGGCGGTGATAAGCCGCGATTCTTCCACCTCCAACCCAACCATCGTCAGCTTTTGAGCCAACTCGTCGGGAGAGCAATCGAAATCCACGTATTCTCTGAGCCAGTTTACTGAAACCCTCATCTCTATAGCTGCCTCAAGAAGCGCAAATCATTTTCTAGGAACAAGCGCAGATCGTCGATGCTGTATTTGATCATAGGGATGCGATCCACCCCAAAACCGAACGCAAAGCCGGTATATTCTTCCGGATCAATCCCGACCGTTTCTAAAACGCGAGGGTGAATCATTCCTGCTCCTGCGAGTTCCAACCAGCCTGTACCCTTACACACTCCACACCCCTTGCCGTCGCATATCGTACAAGTAACAGCAACTTCCGCTCCCGGCTCCACAAATGGGAAGAAGTCAGGTCTAAACCGAACCTGCACGTCTCTACCAAACATCTCAACGGCAAACTGGTGCAAGGTGCCCTTCAAATCAGCCATGGTGATGCCGTGATCGACGGTAAAGCAATCAACTTGATGGAATGTGTGCGAATGTGTAGCATCCACCGCGTCAACTCGGTAGCACTTGCCCATAGTGCACACACGTATAGGCGGTTTTCGCTTTTCCATCACTCGATGCTGAAACGCCGTGGTCTGAGTCCGCAGTAAACAGTCGTCGGTGATGTAAAACGACATCTGCTCGTCGAGGGCAGGGTGTTCTTCGGGATAGTTGAGAGCTGCGAAGTTGTACTTGTACAGCTCAATCTCTGGACTTTCTACTATCTCATAGCCCAGACCTATAAATATGTCTTTGATCCGCTTGAGCGTTTCTACTAGGACATGCGGTCGCCCAACCTGAAAAAACCTACCCGGCAGTGTAACATCGAGCGCCTCTTTCTGGAGTTTCGTGCTTATCTCAACGACGGACAGTTCATTCCTGCGGTTTTGTATAACCGCCGCCAGTTCCTCTTTGATTTGATTCACTCTCTGGCCGAACGAACGACGCTCCTCTGGCGGAAGAGAACCGATCGTGCGCAGCAACTGCGTTACTTCGCCCTTGCGCCCAAGATACCGGGTCTCAACCACATCAAGCTCCGCTAGGCTCTCAGCTCGGCCAATGTCCTCCAGTGCCTGCTTTCTTAAGCATTCCAGGTTCTCTTGCTGCGTCATCTGGAACTCTGCCCCTCAATAACCGACCAGCGTCCAACTGCACAAGGCCAGAAACTTGCCACGATCAGCTGAACCACTCAGATCGTGTGGCCTCATGCCTTTGGACGCTGGGCGATGATTGTTTACTACGGCTCTCTGCTATTCTTGAATTGCCAAATCACTATCAGGCCGGCATCCGACGCGCTGGTTTACGAAACCAACTGTGCTTTTGCCTTTTCGACCAGTGCGGAAAACCCTGACTCGTCGGCGACGGCCATATCAGCTAACACCTTCCTGTCCAGTTCAATCCCAGCGCCCTTGAGGGCGTGGATGAACTTGGCATAGGTCAAGCCCTGAGCCCGGCAAGCAGCACTGATTCTCGCTATCCACAAACGGCGGAAATCCCTCTTCCGCACCCTTCTGTCGCGGTAGGCATATTGACCGGACTTCATTACCTGCTCTTTGGCAGTTTTAAACAGCCGGCTCTTTGCCCCCCAATAGCCGCTTGCCAGTTTTATTATTTTCGAGTGACGCTTACGCGTCATCGTTCCTCGTTTTACGCGCGCCATCTGTT
>JARYME010000143.1 GCA_029907315.1 Armatimonadota bacterium
CTTACGTGACACTTCGCAACTTGGTTTGCCATTTTTCCTCCTTCCTCTCTGCTCGAAAAACCTGCAAACCAAGTTGCTCAAGTTGCCTCAAAGTTTGAATGCGTGAGCGATGGAGTCCTTTCGGCTTAACGCGAACAATACAAAGTGGCTCCGGGGCTTGGATTCGAACCAAGATCGACGGCTCCAAAGGCCGTTGTCCTGCCATTGGACGACCCCGGAGTGCATAGTCATTATAACGTTTTGACGCGCTCTTCGTCAATTGCCCTAGGTGTCGATGCCAGGCACTTGACTTTTCGCTTCTTTCTCTCACAATATATGCGGAGGGTGCGCAGGGACTAGACACGCTCTTCAAGAAAATTTTCTGATACCGCAATTCTAACGTGTTAGGAGGGATAGTCGTGGCAGACAAAATCAATGTCGGAATGGTGGGTGCAGCTTTCATGGGAAAAGCTCACAGCGTCGGCTATAGGGACGTCGCTTTTGCTTTTCCGGATGTGAAACTTGTTCCCGTTATGAAGGAGATCGCTGCTGCAACGATTGAGGAAGCTGAATCCGCTCGTCAAGTGTTGGGTTGGGAACGAGCCAGCGAAGGTTGGGAGAAGATCGTGCAAGCTCCTGACATCCAGCTTATCGACGTGTGCACGGGTAACAATTTGCACAAGGACATCGCGGTAGCAGCTGCGCGTGCCGGCAAGCACGTATTCTGCGAGAAGCCGATGGCCATGAATGTCGCAGAGTGCAAAGAGATGATAAAGGCCGTTGAGGAAACCGGCGTGGTGCATATGATCAATTTCAACTATCGGCGCGTGCCCGCGGTTGAACTGGCTAAGCAGATGATAGAGGAGGGCGCCATCGGCACGCCCTACCACTGGAGAGCGGTCTACTTGCAGGACTGGATAATGGATCCCAAATTCCCGCTCGTGTGGCGGCTCAAGAAGGAGTTAGCTGGGTCCGGAGCGCACGGCGACTTAAACGCCCACATCATAGACCTTGCGCACTATCTTGTAGGCGACATTGATTCAGTCTGCGGTCTGATGAAGACATTCATCAAGCAGCGACCTGAACTCGCAGCCACAACGGGTGGTTTGGGCGCCAAGGCTGGTGAGACAATGGGCGAGGTTACCGTCGACGACGCAACCCTATTCTTGGCGAAGTTTGCAAACGGTGCAGTAGGGACCTTCGAAGCCACAAGATTCGCTGGTGGCAACCGAAACGGGAATCGCTTCGAGATCAACGGAAGCGAGGGCTCCATAAGGTTCAATCTGGAACGCTTGAATGAGCTGGAGTACTTTGACAGAAGAGACAAGGAAGGACGGCAGGGTTGGAAAACCATACTCGTAACTGATCCTGTGCATCCTTATATGAAAGGCTGGTGGCCTGCAGGGCACATAATTGGTTGGCAGCACACGTTTGTGCATCAGATCTACAATCTGATGAACGGGATTGCCGACAAGAAGAGTCCCGCGCCGAACTTCTATGACGGTCTCAAATGCCAGGCTGTGCTTGAGGCGGTGGAGAAATCGGCAGAGACCGGACAGTGGGTAAAAGTCGAAGTCTAACACATTGCAAACTTGACGTTGGTGGAATAAAGGAGCCGCTTCCGGCGCACGAGATATCTGGAAGCGGCTCCTTTGTTGATCTATCTCGGTGATTCGGTCTTAGCTGTCGTGGGAGCCTAGAGCGCTCTAGCCAATTCTTCAAATTTCAGGTCGGCTCCTATTACCCCCACAGGGTCTCCGTTGTCATCGAGTATCGCAGCGGAGACCGTTATACACAAAGCACCAGTTATTCTCGACTTGTAAAAGTCGGTAATGTACACCTGGCCAGGGGTATCAAGCGCTCCTTTGAACCAGTCTCGATCCGAAAAATCTTCGTGCAAACCGAACGTGCCATACTGCTCTTGATACTGCGGCTGAGTGATGTTCTCAGTAATTTTCTTACCGGTCAGATCTGTTACATAAATGAACTGTATGAACACGTAGTCGTGCACCGTTTTTCTGAGCACAGGTTCTATTTGGTGCGGATCCATTGTCCTCACAGCGGGGTCTTCCGCCAGCCGCTCGATTATTTCTTCCGATAGTGTCAATGCATGTTCTCTCAACCTGTCGAAATCGCTCTTGAAGTATTCAGGTAGGTGCATTCGCGCCTGCATGAGCATCTCTTCGTCTGAGATTGAAGTCACTCGCCCGGCGTCGTATTGTTCTTTCACCCATTCGTGTATTGCCAGCAGCCCAGGATGTCGCTTGTCTATAGCTGATTCTGGTTTGAGACCCAGGTAGCTGTTCACCCAAAGGGCTATGCCGGCGATGCCGGATTTGTCTGTTACGTTTATGCGCGGCGAGCGTCCGAGCAGCTTTTCTGTGTCGAATATGTTGTATATCTCTGGGTTCTTCAAGGTTCCGTCTGCGTGAATACCAGCGCTTGTCGCATTGAAGTTGGTGCCGACGAACGGGTAATTGCTGGGTATTTCAAACCCGATTTCAGTCCTGAAGTAGTCGGCGATTTCCGTGATCACACGTGTGTCTATGCCATTCGTGTCACCCTTCAGGGCAATGTATTCGAAAATGGCACCCTCCAGCGGAGGATTGCCTGTGCGCTCGCCAAAGCCGAGCAACGCACAGTTGGCGGCTGAGCAGCCGTAAAGCCAAGCAGTTACGGCATTGATAAGCACCTTGTGGAAGTCATTGTGCCCGTGCCATTCCAACCACTCGCTGGGCACGCCGCACTCGTGAATCATTGTGTGCACCATTTTGGGGACGCTTCTTGGCAAGGCGGCTTCGGGGTAGGGCACTCCATAGCCCATTGTGTCGCAAAGGCGTATGCGAATAATCTTCCCCGATTGCTGTGCCAGATCCATCAACCGCTGGACAAACGGAATGATAAAGCCTTCGAAATCGGCTCGCGTGATATCTTCCAGGTGACACCTCACCGCTTCCAGACCCGATTCTAGTGCCGTACTGACGAGGTCGATATAATGATCCATCATTTGCGAGCGGGTCTTGCGGAACTTCAGAAAAATGTGGTAGTCGGAGGCGGAGGTCAATATACCGGTTTCCTTTAGCCCCATGGACTTGACCAACTGAAAGTCTTCCTTCGTTGCTCTGATCCAGCCTGTGACTTCCGGATAACGGTGTCCGAGCTCCAAACATCTCCTGACCGCTTCTTTGTCTTTGTCGCTGTACAGGAAGAACTCGGTGGCCCTTATAACACCGTTAGGTCCTCCCAATCGGCTCAGCATGTCGTAAATCCTCACGATCTGCTCTACCGTGTAGGGTGGTCTCGCCTGTTGGCCGTCGCGAAATGTCGTGTCAGTAATCCAGAAATCTGGCGCCGGCTCCATGGGCACGCTCTTGCCGTCGAATGTAATCCTCGGCACCTCAACCCACGGATACAAATCTCTGAACAGGTTTGGCTTTTCGACGTCTACAACCTCGCGTCGAGCTACCGTCTTCAACACTCCCCATCTCGGATCTTTCGAAACCATCAGTTCCTGTCTCGCCTCCGCACTAGCTGGATTTGATCCAGTATTTTCGATCATTATACCAGAACATGGGTGCACAGATTAACAGTGCGCGGGCCGCAATTTAGAATTCAAATCAGCGTCCTTGTATAGTGTGAAAGTCAACTTGTGGGAGGTTCGTACGATGGCAGGGAAGGATTTGCTTGCGGTTCTGGTCGCCGTTCTTGGTGCTGCCGTTGCGATTAGCAGTGAAGGAGCAGTAGCGTCAAAAAGCCTTGCCCCGCGTGTGGGAGCCGTGCGTTCCGTTGCTGCGTCTTCCAGTCAATCGGATGCGGCCGTGACATCGGGAAAACCCGTCCTCATGGCTTTTCTCCAGCGTCTCACGGCAAAACCCGAGATGATTTATGCGACTGGCGAGGGTGCAATGCCTAGTGCAAAAGAAGAACCCAACCGCGCCAAGGCATACTTGCAGGCTAAGAACTTTGCGAAGATGCAAGCATTGGCGAATTTGGCTCAAGAGATCAAGGGAACGCTGATTAGTTACCGCGCCGACGGAAAAGCCTTTATCGCTGATGCTGAGATCAAACAAGAAATCAAAGCAGCACTTGATTGCGTTCGGGTAGTATCCACTAGGAAAAGGCTGGAAGGTAACGACGTGATCGTTGAAGTGACTGTTGCTGCCCCCAAACCATCCGCCCCAAAATTACTACCTGGCGGTTCGTCAACCGGCGGACAGCCGCAGTCTGCCTATCCCTCTTGGGTGACCTCTGCTTCGAATAATGAAGCTGGTATCTACCCTTCGGAATCAGGGAATTACACGTCCCTCATCGTAGATGCTCAGGGTCTTGGATTGAGGCGAACTATGTGTCCGAAAATACTGCGACCCGACGGGTCTGAGGTGTGGGGCACGGTCAAAGTGGACCCTGAGTTTGCTGTGGAGCACGGGATCTGTGCTTACGTTAAGAGTTATTCGGAGGCCTTGGCAAACAGGCGTGCTGGAAACAGGCCGCTTACAGTGAGAGCTCAGTCTGCAGTGGGTTTGCCGACTCGCGTCAACGTGGTTGTCTCGTACGAAGACGCCGACTTGATTGTTCGCGAGGATGCCCGCTGTAGTTTTCTTAAGGATTTCAGGGTAATCTTCATCGTCGACCGGTAACCGGTAGCTTCTGCTCTTGCGGGCTGCAGCCGATTTAGAAATCGGCCAATAATCATCGTGGAGCTACTGCGAAGAATCCTTCGCTGTGAAATCACAAGAATAACGGCAGGAGCGGCAGCAATGCAGGATTCGGAATTGGTAATCTCAGTGGGCGAGTTGCTCGGGGTGCCCAAAGTCTCATTACGAGGTTGTATGGAGGAATGGCACGACGAGGCAGTTATGGGAGTACTGTCCGCTTTTTCAGAACATTCGGCCGCAGCTGTAGTGCTCGATCTCGAAAGCCTAGACTACGCTGGTCCTAGTGGAATGGCGGCTATGATCAGAGCACTTCGGTGTGTTCCCGTCGGGGTTTGTATGCACGTGGCTGCACCTGCGCACGTGGCGGCCGTGTTTCGACAAGCTCAATTTGGACACGCTGTTCGGCTTTACTCCTCCACAAATGAGATTGCTTCGCGGCTGTCTCTGGACGAAGAAGTTCTGACTTCCAGATGGATAGCGCAGGAGCACGAGGAGCACGAACTCCCCTTTGCTGCATAATCAGCGCTAATACTCGTACTTCTACTAGCCCCGGTTGCGCCTGCACCGGGGCAAAATATTGTACGATAACTGCGCCCATCCAGCCACGAACGGCTGGAGTTCTGCAGAATTGGTTGCATCTCAGGTGCTTGGGAAGGTTTTGGAGGCAGAAGCCATGGGATACCGCGATATGGACTTGGATGATCAGGTCAGAGCTGCAATTAGGCAAGACAGCGAGCTCTCTCGCCTGCGAATCACCGTCAGTGTTAAAAACGGCATAGTCTATCTTGCCGGAGCAGTTGACCCTTCCGCGCGCGAGCAAGCAATCCGGCTTGTCAAAGGATTGAAGTCTGTTGCTGCTGTCGTTGATCGGTTCAGCACTGCATAGTCTTCTGCCCAGACATTTGCCGACTGCATAATAGTATGCCGTTGGGCTTGTTCGCTACACCAAGGCTCCGTCAGACCTAAGTACTTTCAGAAGAACGTTTGCATCCAACTCCCTCGGAGTAACCCCATGCTGCAGCGACAGTGCTGCTGCCGTTCCCGCGGCTTGGCCCATTGCGATGCACGATGGCATAATTCTTATAGCGCCGTGTCCAGCTTGTGTGCTGGATACGCACTTTCCGGCGACCAAAACGTTGTCCAAACCCTTCGGCAGCAAGCACCGATAAGGTATCTCATACCAGTCTCCTGGAGGTGGAGCGCCGCGCCTCGCAGGTTGCGCGTTCTGTTTTTCTTCCTTGACATAACCTTCGCCTTTGCCGGAGTGAATGTCTACTGGGTAAGCCAATCGACAGATACAGTCTGGGAACTTGCGAGCTTCTTCTACGTCGTCTTCCGAAAAAACGTAATCACCGATGATCCGGCGTGTCTCGCGGACGCCAACGTGCGGTGCACATCGCAGCAGATAGCACTCCTCGAAACCCGGCACATACTTACGCAGAAATGCCAAGATGGACATCATCTGCTGCCGACCTTCTACTTCTGCCTTGGTAAGATCATCGGCATTTGTCCCACGAACACCACCGATGTGCGTGGTATTGAAGACCACTTCTCCCTTTCTAGGTCGGCTAATGTAGAATATGAGGTCGCCGGGAGCTTTGTATTCGCCTGCGGATCTTGCCTGTGCTATCAGGTCATAATATCCAGCAACCGAAACAACTCCTTGAACCAGCGTTTCCAGATCTGCGTCAGGCGGTAGCTTGGGAAAACGCATTTGATCCGGATGGTCGCGGACGTATTCG
>JARYME010000144.1 GCA_029907315.1 Armatimonadota bacterium
AGCTACTCCGATACAGAGAACTTATCAAGCAGCTGGTCAGACGCGACTTGAAAATCAGATACAAGAACTCCGTTCTAGGGTTCTTCTGGTCTTTGCTTAACCCTCTGATACAGGTCGCGACTATAACAATCGTCGTCAAGTATATACTCGGCTTGGAAATCGCCAACTACTCAGCTTACTTGCTTGCAGCTTACCTGCCGTGGGCATTCTTCCAGATGGCGCTTCTGGACTCGAGTCAAATACTGATATCTCACCGCGACCTTTTGAGAAAGGTTTATTTTCCCAGGGAGGCTCTTCCGCTATCGGCGGTTTTGTCGAATCTAGTACACTTTGTGCTGGCGCTCGTGGTCTTCTTCGCATACATTATCTTCTACATCCAGCTTATTCTTCACGGAAGCGGCATCCTAATAACTGCACTTTGGCTTCCGGTACTGATCTTGCTGCAAACTTTGCTGCTGATAGGACTGAGCTGTATAGTGTCGTGCCTCAACGTGTTTTACGAGGACACCAAATACATACTTGCCGTTCTTCTCAATGTGTTCTTTTATCTGACACCGGTGATGTATCCGGCTGAGCTCATCCGTTCGTGGCTTCAGAAGTGGAACATTCCCGAACTCTACAAGCCGATCATTTACAAGGCGTACATGATACTGCCTATGAATGCTCTTACCGATGCCTATCGAAAAACGCTGCTGCCGGTTACCAATCTGAAGCTACGAGGAGTAGAAGTCGAGGCGCAGCCGTTGGACTACGCCGTCCTCGTAGTCGCTGGAATAATATGTGTTCTTATAGCCCTTGGAGGCTACGCATTCTTCAACAGCCGAAAGTGGATATTTGCTGAGAGAGTATAGCAAGTCGTGGCTGAAGCAATTGTACTGCAGAACGTAACCAAGGTTTTCGAGCTGCCTTGCGAGCAGCAGACCTCGCTCAAAGCAGCGGTCCTCTCGTTTCGACGTCCGTCTGTGAGAAGGCTGGTAGCTCTGGAGAACGTCACGCTATCAATCCAGCGCGGAGAGACAGTGGCAATCATCGGCCGAAACGGATCCGGCAAGAGTACTCTGCTGAGGGTGATTTGCCGGGTGTATCGGCAGACGAAAGGCACGGTGAATGTGAACGGACGCATCTCAACATTGTTGGATCTGGGTGCCGGAATCGAGCCGGAGCTAACTGGACGTGAGAACGTCTACTTTAACGGCGCCATCATGGGTTTGACCACAAAAGAAATCCAAACCAAGTTCGACAGAATAGTTTCTTTTGCTGAGCTGGACAAGTTCATTGATGCCCCAGCAAAGACTTACTCCAACGGGATGCTGCTGCGTCTGGGGTTTTCGGTCGCGATCGAAACCGATCCAGACATACTGCTTGTGGACGAGGTCTTGGCCGTTGGAGATGCAGCCTTTCAACAAAAATGCTACAGCCGAATCCGTGAGTTCCAAAAGTCTGGCGGGACAATAATCGTAGTCACCCACAACCTGGACGTTGCAGTGGACATTGCTACTCGGACGGTTTGGTTGGACGGCGGGGTGGTACGCGCCGATGGGTCCCCAAGCGAGACAGTACGCGAATACCTAAAGGCTGCACACGTTAATCAGGAGGAATGATCGAGTTGAAAATACTTGTGATACACGGCCCGAATCTGAACCTGTTGGGAATACGTGAAAAAGACGTTTATGGTACGGATAGTCTGAGCGAGATCGACGCGAAATGCAAGGCGCTGGCGAACGAGTTGGGAATCGAAATCGAAACACGTCAAAGCAATAGCGAAGGCGAGATAATCGGGCTCATCCATTCGGCGCGAGAAGGGTTCGATGGAATAGTTATCAACCCCGGTGCATACACGCATTACAGCTACGCGATTCGAGACGCCCTGGCTGCAGTTTCGCTGCCGGTGGTTGAGGTGCACATGTCTAATATATACGCGCGAGAAGAATTTAGACATAAGTCGGTTACCGCTCCAGTAGTTCGCGGACAGATAACGGGATTCGGCAGCAACAGCTATTTGCTCGGCATACGCGCGATCGTGGAGGTCATCAAAAATGCACCAAGCTAGGCTGCGCAAGGCAAGACAGCAGATGCAGAAGCGCAGCTTGGACGCGTTTCTGAGCATGCATATGCCCAACGTTTTCTATCTGTCGGGATTCTCTGGATCCTCAGGGGCACTGATTTTAACACTGGAAAAATGTGTGCTGCTAGTAGACCCTAGGTACTCCATCCAGGCAAGGGAAGAGTGCAAGGACGCCGAAGTGCGAGATTTCAGGGGTGTATCATCGGTCAAAGCCGTTTCCGATGTCATAAATGAGCTGAGACCTAGGCGAGTAGGTATCGAGGCAGATCACGTATCGCTGTCGATTTATCGCAATTTGCGTAGATCAGTTGACAGCAGCATTGGGCTCAGCAGCGTTTCAGGACTCATCGAAAACCTCAGAAGTGTCAAAGATGAGCACGAAGTTGCCCAGATTCGAGCGGCCGCCAAGATCGCGGACGATGCTTTTGCCGCAGTAATTGCAGACATCAAGCCGGGAATAACCGAGAAAGAAGCAGCTCTGCTGGTCGACTGGCACCTGCGAAAACTGGGTGCAGACAGAGAAGCATTCGACACAATTGCAGCAGCCGGGACAAATTCCTCCTGCCCTCACGCTAAGCCCACAGACGCAAAGCTCAAAACCGGCCAGCTGCTCAAACTAGACTTCGGAGCGCGCGTCGGCGGATACAACTGCGATATCACAAGGACCGTCGTAATTGGTGAACCCGACAGCAAACAACTCGAGATATACCAAATCGTGCTGGAAGCCCAATTGAAAGCAATCGAAGCCATAGCGCCTGGTAAATCCGGTCGAGAAATTGACTCCATAGCGCGGGACTACATCGCCGCACGCGGCTATGGTGACAACTTCGGACACGGCTTGGGACACCAATTGGGAATAGAAGTGCACGATGGTCCTGCACTGTCCACAACCAGCGAGTTGATCCTCGAACCGGGAAACGTGGTCACCGTCGAACCGGGCATATATATTGAGGGCTGGGGTGGAATCAGGATAGAAGACGACGTCCTTGTAACAGAACGAGGGGCAGAGGTCCTAACGCACTCTCCTAAAAAGGATCTGATCAACGTGCTGCGCGCCCATTCTGAATAGAGGACACAAGTCTACCGCGCCGACTCCTAGAAACTAATTTTGTGACGCCGGATGCTGATACCCTCGAGCAAACCGACCGCTATCAAAGCCGTAACCAGACTGCTTCCGCCGTAACTGAAAAACGGCAGTGGTACGCCGGTCACTGGCATTATCCCCAGCGTCATGCCCAGGTTCACGAAGATATGAAAAAGGAACATCCCAACAATTCCGGCAGCAATAAGCCGACCTCTTGCATCTTCGGCAGCCGCCATTATGTCCAGTGCTCTCCAGAGAAATATGAAGTAGAGCGCGACCAGTCCGACAGCCCCAACGAATCCCAACTCCTCGCCGACTACAGTAAAAATGAAATCGGTATGCTGTTCCGGAATAAACCGTAGTTTACGTTGGGTGCCTTTCAGATAACCTTTGCCGAGAAACCGACCAGAGCCGATCGCTATGCGCGACTGAATAACGTGATAGCCGCTACCCAAGGGATCGGCGTTCGGATTAATGAAGCTGACAAGCCGCGCCTTCTGATAATCCTTCATTACTCCAGGCACGTACCAGGCAGCAACGCCCAGCAGCACAGCAAACAACCCGAACGCAAGAAGGTGTTTCGCATCGACACCAGCCACGAAGGCCGTCACAACCCATATAGCGATGAGAGTAAGACTGGTCCCAAGATCCGGTTGCTTGAAAATGAGTAGCATCGGTACGGCAATATAGAGCAGAGACAGTACAACTGTTTTGAACTCCCTGATCTGGTCTTGGCGTGTTGCAAAGAATATCGCTAGGCAGATGACCATCACCACCTTTGCAAACTCCGACGGCTGGAACTGAAACGGACCCAAGGCGATCCACCTGACTGCACCCTTAGACTGGTGTCCAAATTTAAGCACGAAGAGTAGTAGCACTATCGTCCAGCCGTACAACTTGCCTGCGTAGCGGTGGTAGGTTTCATGGTCGATAGAAGCAGCTATGATTGCACCCAGGATCCCTATGAGCGCATAGACAAGCTGTCTCTCGACATAGTAGGTCGCTTTAGTGCCGGCCGCGCTGTATATAGCTAAACAACCGAACACGAGTATTGTAGCTGTCGCCAAAGCCAGCACAAAGTCGAAGTTTCTTATGTATCTTTGGTCTATCATGGGCATGGTTTCTCGAAATGTCCGGTCCGAACAATTATAATGGTTGCAGACGCAGATTTGGTAGCCAAGATCACCAGTTCAAGAAGGTTAGATATGCAAAGGTTCCTACTGATAACATTCGCACTTGTTTCGCTGCTGGCACCCGCCTGCCGAGCCCAGTTTGGAATGCCCACCGTCACAAAGATGGGTAATGGACTTACGGTCATTCTACTTGAAGACCACTCCAGCGAGCTTGTTGCTGTCGATGTTTGGGTTAGAGCCGGTAGTGCAAACGAAACCCCAAAAAACAACGGAGTCTCGCATTTTATAGAACACCTTATATTCGGCAGCACATTGAAGCGACGAGCAGGCGATATGGATTTGGAGATGGAAAGTGTCGGCGGAGTGCTGAACGCTAGAACGTCCCGCGACTGGGCACATTTCTACACCACTGTCAGCTCTCGGTATCTATCTAAAGCGCTGGACGTTCTTGCCGACGCTCTGATGAACGCACAGTTTCCTGAACACGAGATACAGCGCGAGCGGCTTATTCTGTTGGACGAAATTAGCAGACTGGAAACCGACCCTGTGGAAGTGTGCAAGACAGCCATTGCGTCGGCGGTTTTCGGTGCCCATCCGTATGGTCTGCCCATCCAAGGTACTACAGATTCCATCAAGATGATTACCCGCGACGACATAATAAGCTACTACCACCAGTATTACACACCGAATAACACTGCCATAGTGATCGTAGGAGACATCGAACCCCAGAAAGCTCTTTCAGAGGTTGGGAAGGCATTTCAAGGGTGGTCGAACCCTGCACAGCAGCCTACGAAGTTCCAGGATGTAGAACTTCCGAGCCGACAGACGGTCAAGCGGGTGGAGTCACCGTTCAAAAACGCCTACATAACAATCGGATTCCTGGGACCGCGCGGCAGCGATTACCAGGACGTTTGCGCTGTTGACGTGTTGCTTTCGTATTTAGGCTATGGCTACAGGTCGTGGCTGGAAGAAGAAATAATGAACAAACTCGCGCTGGCAGACGCTGTTTCCGCAGATTTCCTCACACAAAGAGAGCGAGGTATGATCACGATTTTTGCGGCAACAACGCCTGCAAACCTCGAGAAAGTACAAAGTCTAGTAATGGAAAAGATAGTGGACATTCGAACACGCGGCATACCGGAAGCGTCCATCAGCCTCGCAAAGCGGTCGCTGCTCGGAAGGTACGCGTTCCAAAACGAAACTGTTGAGGGAATGGCGAATTCGTTCGGCTTCTACTTTGCCGTATCTGAACCCCAATTCGCAGTTACGTACATAGGATGCGTGCAATCGATCACTAACGAGGACGTGATTCGCGCGGCACAAAAGTACCTGGACCCGGAGCGCGCCATAATACTGATTCTGGCTCCCAAGGAAGGAGGCGCGCAATGAGGGTAGCTCTTAGGAATGCAGCGCTCTATATGGTAGTTCTGCTGTCGCTGGTCAGTGCAAACGAGCTTGCTGCAGGAGAGCGCGGTATAGTCAAACGCGTGCTTGACAACGGACTGACGGTCATCATAAAGCCGGAAAAGGGAAGCGGAGTGGTGGCGATTGTTGCTCTTGTGAACGCTGGTGCTGCCCAGGAAAGCATACAAAACGCCGGGCTGGGAAACTTTGTAGCTCAGCTACTTTTAGCAGGGACCAGACAAAGCTCAGCTGAGGAAGTGGCTGCAGTAGCCGATCAGGTGGGAGGCAGTATCGCAGCGTATTGGAGGGAAGATTTCACGGAGATCAGAGCGGTTACGACATCCGAGATGTTCAAGAAAGCGATGGCGCTCATAGGTGAATGCTTGACGGATGCAGTATTCGAAGAGAAATGGGTTGAGCAAGTTCGCGCCGAGATACTGCGGAGCCTGCGCGCTGAAAGCGATGACGCAATGCAGTCGGCATATGCACAGCTTAGGAACTTGCTTTACGAAGACAGCGGATACCGTAGACCGACCTTGGGCTTTGAAAGGGTAATCCGAAAGGCTACGGCACAAGATCTGCGCAAGTTCTACTCTACCTACTATGTCCCGAACAACATTGTAATCAGCATTGCTGGCGATGTAACAACCGAACAAGCGCTG
>JARYME010000145.1 GCA_029907315.1 Armatimonadota bacterium
GCAACCTTGTGACTCAGGTGGTATACGTAAGCCAGGATTTCCGCTACCGCTTGATACAATTGGGCTGGGATCTCGTCGCCGACTTCAACCGTTGCATATAGAGTCCTTGCCAAGGACGGATTCTCTACAATGGGCACATTGTTCTGTTCAGCGATCTCCCTTATCTTGAGCGCCAACAACCTCTGGCCCTTCGCAACAACAATCGGTGCATTGTACTTTTCCGGTTCATATTTGAGTGCCACGGCATAGTGAGTCGGGTTGGTAACAACCACATCAGCCTTTGGTACTTCGTACATCATCCGGCGCTGGGCTATCGCTCTCTGACGCTGCCGGATACGCGATTTTACGAGCGGATCTCCCTCCGTTCGCTTGAGGTCGTCTTTTACCTCTTGTTTCGTCATGCGCAACTGCTTCTCGTGCTGCCACCTTTGGAACATATAGTCGAGCCCAGCCATCACCAAAATTGCCAATGCAGCGTTCAGAAGCAGCTCCCAAGTCAATCTGCCGACGGTCTTGAGCCCTACCAAGTAGTGCGCACCAGCCAAGACAGCAATCTCTGCCTGCCTGCGGCGAATAAATGAATACACGATGTAGCCTACTATGAGAACCTTAGCGACACCCTTGAGACACTCCACTCCGGCACGCACGGAAAACATTCGGCCCAGACCAGCTACTGGGTTCAATCTATCCCATCTGGGCTGCAGCGGCTTGCCTGACACTGCAAAACCCACTTGAAGTGCACACGACACGAACCCCACCACTGCAACACCTAGAACCAACGGTGCAATAACCGCGCTTGCTTCCAGCAACACGCGTACCAGCTTGTCAACCACGTCCCCCGGAGACAAATCGCCAGTGGGGAAATGTGTGAAAGAATCGAGCATTATTCTTCTGAGCCTGTCGGCAGACCACGGCGCACACAACTTGACGATGAGAAGAGCAAACAAAAGGATCAGAGCCGAGTTCAGTTCTATGCTGCGAGCAACCTGGCCTTCTTGTCGGGCTTCCTGCCTTCTCCGAGGAGTTGGGGCTTCCGTTCTATCCTCAAGCGCCATTTGTGCGAAACTCCGCTGGGTTACATAGCGAGATTCTTGAGCACGAGTGCTATATCGCGTTCGAGACCGCCGATTAGGTGGCTCATTACTCCGGAGAAAAACGGCAACGAGACAGCGAGCACGAAAAGTGCAACGGCCAGCTTAGCCGGAAATCCGACTACGAACACGTTGAGCTGCGGCACAGTACGGGCAAGAATCCCCAGCGATACATCAGTGAGGAAAATTGCACCAACTACGGGCAGAGCTATGCGCAGGGCTGATCCAAACATCGCAGCGAAGACTGCGGTCACCGCAGGCACTGTTGAACCTAAAAGAACCTTTTCCCCGACCGGAATAACTGCAAAGCTGTCCGCGAGTCCTTTAATAACGGAGTGGTGACCGTTGGTCACTAGGAACAATAGTGTAGCTACAAGATTCTGCAGCTGGCCGACGACGGCACTGTTTTCTTTGAATGAAGGATCCACGAGATTTGCAAAGCCGAAACCAAGAATTAGATCCACGTATGCCCCCGCAACACGAATCGCAGAGAACACCATTGCAACAACGAACCCTATTACCAGACCTATACCGGCCTCCCTCACCAACAGGCTGAAAAACGGCAAAACTTCCTGCGGATAAGTCTCGCATTTGACGAGCGGAAAAAAGACAAACGTCAGGGCAACAGCCAGCCCAACTCGAACCCGTGGCGGCACGTGCACGTCGCCGAAAACTGGCGCAGACGTGAAAATGCCGCCGACTCTTGCCAGCACTAGCAAGAACTTCAACACCTGGAATAAGCCCAATTCGTAAAGACCTTCTTCAGTCATCTGGCCGAGATCAAAAGCGACTCGGGGTCGCGAGACTTATCTAACAAAGTTAGGTAAGCTGTTAAGCAGCTTGGTCGTAAAAACGATCATGCTCCGAAGCATCCAAGGCCCGAAGACGACAAGAGCAGCTCCAACCGCGATGATCTTCGGCACGAACGTCAGCGTCATTTCTTGTATCTGGGTGGCTGCTTGGAAAATGCTCACCAGAAGACCCACTACCAAGCCTAAACCCAGAATCGGTCCTGAAATCATCAACGCAAGAGCTACAGCGCGCTGTGCTAGTTCCAGTACTCCTGCATCAGTCACCAGAGATCACCCCCAGCATTCAAACGGACAAGCGGACTACTCTCACTGAATGAACAACCCTTCTAGTGAAAGCTGAGCACTAAAGATCTCGCCAGCAAGTGCCAGCCGTCCACAAGCACGAAAAGCAATATCTTGAATGGCAAAGAGATCATGACAGGAGGGAGCATCAGCATCCCCATCGACATCAGCGTCACCGACACAACCGTGTCGATAACGAGAAATGGTACAAAGACCACAAAGCCTATAGTGAACGCTGTTTTTAACTCGCTTATGAGAAAGGCGGGAATAAGCACGTGCATTTGAAGGTCGTCTTTCGTCTTTGGTCTGGGACTGTGCGAAAGGGAGACAAATAGAGCAACGTCTCTGGGCCGGGTTTGCCTGAGCATAAAATCGCGAATCGGAACAGCAGCACGCTGAACTGCCTGCTGAAAAGAAATCTGATGAGTCAAATACGGCTGGACAGCGCTTTGGTTTACTTGCTGCCAAACAGGTGCCATGGTAAAGAAGGTTAGGAACAAAGCAAGACCTATCAAGACGGTGTTCGGGGGAATCTGCGGCGAACCAAGAGCGCTACGCGTAAAGGAAAGCACGATTACGATCCTAGTGAATGAAGTGAGCATTATCAGAAGTGCTGGAGCAAGCGACAACACCGTCAGCAAGAAGAGGATTTGGAGGCTCGTAGACACTTCCTGCGGTGTCTTTGCAGGACCGACGCCGATTTCTACTTTGGGAACAGCCAGCGTTTGAGCTGCCGCCGGGCAACCGGAGAACACCGCAACAAAACTTAGCACTGCGACGGCTGTCCAAAACCACCACGCCGATAGGCTAACAACGCGCTTGGTGATGACGTGACCAGGCCAGCACTCCAAACGTCCTGGGAACAATCTAGCCATTGCGCAGCCTCCCTCGCAGTTCAGCAAGGGATAACCGTTTCCCCTGAAGGAACCCTGCAGCATCTCGCAGCAGATGAGCCACGCGACGCGAAGACTCCAGATTCGAGGAAGTAGTACCTAGGAATGCTGTCAAATGATCTTTAAAGGAGCGACTGTTGTACCATTGTTCACCCGAACCGGCCGCTGGCGCAGAGGCCAAATCACTTTCGACCAGCTCTGCAAGCATTGTTATGTTTGTGGCTGTAGACCCGACAACCAGTTTCCTCGAGCCAACCTCTACTAAGTGAAGCGAACGGCCAGGACCTAAAGACAGGCTAGCCACCACGCGCATTGCACGCTGTTCCTGAATTTGAGCACTCCCGAACCCACCGTACCTTCGGAGCAGGCTCATAGTCAGGTAAGCCAAGCCTACGACCACAACAAAACTTACAAGAATACGCACACCTGAAACGGGCTCGGGATCGGTTTCGCGATCGGACGACACCTCCAGAGACGCAATGTAGTCATCCGAAACGTTCGAGCGACGATCTTTCGTTTGTTCAATCCGCGAAGCAACATGCCTTGCAGCCAACTTTGATTGGCTTTTATAATCCTGAGCCAGCACTTGTTCCGAAGCAATAGGTACAGCAAGAAGGATTGTTCCCAGCAAAAACGATAAAACGCTCGCTTTAGGCAGCCTTTGCCCTAACATCTCTTTCTTCCTGATCGATTATTTCCGTTATACGAACGCCAAAGTTTTCGTCGACAACAACCACTTCGCCGCGGGCTATGGGTTTGTTGTTGACAACGACGTCTACGGGCTCTCCCGCATGCCTATCAAGCTCCACGACCGCGCCAGGACCAAGAGCAAGCACGTCGCGGACCTTCAAAACCGTCCTGCCAAGCTCAACTGTAACCTGAAGGTTGACGTCCATTATGAGATCCATACCTGCTCTGACGCTTGAACCTGCCGAACCGCTGAACGAGTCAAACTCCACGGTTCTCACTACGGTTTCGTGGCCAGATCCAGCCTCGTCTTCCGGCCGACGCGTTCCGTCGGCTATTTGCGACTCAGAGCCGTTGCTTGGATCTTCCCCCGCTTTCATTCCCTGCGCAGCAAGTGCTTCCAACTCTTCCTTTGAAAACGGTTCGTTAGACATTAGCCCACCTCCAGTTCACATCGCCACAACAAGGCTAAGCCGAAACTCAGACGCGATAAGACTTAGCTCGAACGGCTCACTGCATTGCGAAGTCGCTAAAGTAGACATCTACCGCCTTGCACTCGTGAAGCCGCTCGTTGACAGCTGCCACAAGTTCTTTTTTCAGTTTCTGCTTCCCCTGAGGAGTAATAAGGTCCGCAAAGCGCTTGCTTGACAAGACAGTTATTACTGCATCTCTGACTGCCGGACTTGGACCGGTTTCACCGCCGTGTCCCCCCGCCGATGGCACTTTACCTGTAACAGCAAGGACTATTGACGTTTTTAGATAACGCAGTTCATCCCTATCGGCTAAGTTGACTACAAACTCCCCCAGGGCAAGAGGCTGGGTTGGTTCTTCCTTCTTACCGTGCCCTTTCTTCGAATGTCCCTTACCCTTGAGAACAAAAACACCAATGCCCGCCAACAAGGCTATTATTAGCACGCCGGCAATGAGAATGAAGAGCAGCTTGCCCTTGTTGTTTGCAAACATCTAGGTTACTCTCCTTTGAAACAGACCTGTTCTCGCTTGGGTATTAACCTGCGAACGACGCGCAATCGGAAGATCACCAAGCTCACCTGAATGCAGGAATGCACTCATGCGATCTTGAACAGTTCTGGGGTTCTCAGAACCGTTCAAGGACAAGACTCCCTCTATCAACATCGTTTGCGCTATCAGTTCCTCCTCAGCGGTAGACCTCAACTTGCGACTCACAGGCACACAGATGAAACTGCGAAGCAGGAGTCCGTAGAGGACACCGCAAAGTGAGGACGCAACAGCGGAGCTAAGTTTCCCTGCCGCGTCAACGTGTGATAGGTTCGTGCTTAAGCTCGACACACTTGCCACCGCCCCGAAAGATGGGGCGAGAAAACCAAGGGTTTGGAAGAAGCCCTCTACAGCAATCAACCGCTGATAAGACACCAGCATTTCCGTTTCCAGAATTTCTCGAATAACGTGACTGGGTTTACCGTCCAGGACCAGCTCGATTCCCTTTCTTAGGAACCCGCTCCCCATGTCAGGAAGTATGCGCTCGAGGGACAGCAGTCCCTCGACTCTCACCAGTTGGGCTAGAGAAACAATCATCCGAACAAGGGCTGCAGGATCTCTAGAGTCTCCGCTCCGCAAGTGACTGAGCGCCCGCGGGATCGATGACAGCGTACGCACATTGGAACTTGCAATGGCCGCCCCGGAAGCGCCTACCGTCACAAGCAGGAGGGCAGGAAGATCCGTTAAGTCTTTGCTGCAGCAACCGTTTAGCCGCCAGTTAGCTATCAACGCTCCTGCTGCCAAGAAAAGTCCCAGCAGTGCAGCAATACTCATATCACAATCCCTACCGCCCTCCTCGAGAACAACTTAGTCCGTCAGCGCCCAGCACATAAAAACGCACTACGTCGTGCTTACTAGCGTTTAATAGCAACCAGCTCCTGTAACACTTCATCTGAAACAGTGATAACCCTGGAATTTGCTTGGAACCCGCGCTGAGCAATTATCATATTGGCAAACTCAGCCGCTAGGTCGACGTTGGAACCCTCCAAGAAGCCTGAACTTACCAAGCCTAAACCACCCACTCCGGGTGCATCGAAGCGCGCTGAACCCGAGTTGGGAGTTTCACCGAGCAGGTTGTTGCCCACCTTGGCAAGTCCGGCAGGGTTGTTAAAATCCGCAAGAGCTATCTGAGCTATGTTACCTGCAGAGCCGTTGCTGAATCTTCCCACGACAACACCATAACGGTCGATGGAAAAAGACTCCAAAACTCCCATAGGTAGTCCGTTTTGATATGTCATATCGACCGTGCATTGACCGTTGAGCTGGCTGATGTTGCTTGTGTCGATTGTGGCAACCAATGGTTGTGTGGACCCGTTCGAGTTGGCCAGCGTTATAGATAGAGGTATCGAAGCCACGTTGCTGTGACCCAGTGAATCAAACGTAATTGTCCCGGTAGCTACGGGCGTGGCACCCGCATCCGGACAACTTATGGAATACTGCCAAGTCGGCTCATACGGCGGCTTTGGTTGATTTGCAGCCTTGGTAAA